>SHUQ01000088.1 GCA_009694585.1 Candidatus Nanopelagicales bacterium
CAGGGCGCGCGTGCGCTTTTCGACGTTGCTGGTGCCGGGGAATTTAGTACCCGGGCCACCGAGCTCACGTGCGGCAACCATGATCCAGTTCTTCTTTGGGTCAGTGCACGGGTAGCTTTCGGTGTTGCGGCCGTTGGGTTGTGATGGCGTGCAGAAATTGAAGTAGTCGACACCGCTGGCGGTGACAAAATCTGCGGCCCGGCTGGTCAGATCGGTTAGTTTCAGTCCGGTTTTCAGCACGGCATCACAACGCACCCAATGTTCACCGGCTGACCACTGCGCATCGGTCGGGAAAATCGCGAATGAGAGCCAGCGGCTTGGCAGGGTGCGACCGGGCATCGCGACGGCGGCATTAAGTGCTTTGGTGTCGCAGGCGGTGGTGGCGGCGAGCCGGGCGCCGGGGGTAGCTTTCGAAGGTCGGCCGAAACTGGGCTTGAGGCTGCCCGTCCAATAAGTCTCGGCGGTATGCGCGGTGGCGCAAGGGACTGGGGCTGCCGTCGAGGAAACTTCATCACGTACCGCGATCGGGTAGCCGTAGCACTCACCAATGGTCGGTGGAGCCGCCTGTACGGGAGTTGCCAGGCAGATGGTTAGCAAACTGATAGTGATCGAGGTAAATCCGGCCACGAGTAATTGCCAATAGTTGCTGGGACGTATGTGGCGCATGTGACTCCTGCGAGTAGCTTTGGGGGATTGGGTCCACTGTAATGACCGTCTCACCGGGTTTGGGTTGTCCCCGGCCGACCAGCACGGCACACTTGGCCCATGTCAACAATCAGTGTGATCGCCCTAAAGGGCGGCGTCGGGAAAACATCCGTGGTCCTAGGGCTGGCAAGTGCAGCAACCGTGCGAGGTTTGGCGACTTTGGTCGTTGACCTAGACCCCCAGGGCAATGCGACGTCCTTATTGTCAACCCACGCGCGCAAGACCACGGTGGCCGATGTGCTGGCCCACCCAACCAAAGAGACCGTGGAAGCGGCCTTGACCGCATGTGACTGGGAACTAGCCCCCGGCGAAGTAGATGTGCTGCCCAGCCACCCGAACATCATCCGCTTTGACTCATGGAGTGGTGGCACTTTGCGGCCGAAGTTGGCGCGGGCCCTTTCGCATTTGACGGGCTACGACCTCACCCTCATCGACTGCCCACCCTCCATCGGTGCCCTGACCCGAGAAGCACTGGCAGCGTCGGACTTCGCACTTATCGTCACCACGCCGACCTTCTTTGGGTCCCAAGGTGTTGAGCGCGCAGTGGCCGAGGTCGAGGAGATCCGTAAGAGTGTCAACCCCAATTTGAAGTTGGCCGGCATTGTTGTTAACCGAGTGCGCTCGACGGCCGAGGAGCATGAGTACCGCAAGCAGGAGCTGAACGAAATCTACGGGCGCGTCACTTTGATGAAGCCGGTTATCCCCGAGCGCATCGCGGTGCAGCAGGCTGAGGGCACCGGGTTGCCGGTGCATCGCATCCGCACTTCCGGTGGTCGTGAAGTCGCCGATATTTTCGACGGCTACCTCAACACGTTGATGCGAAAGAATTAGTTCTTACTTCGTTTTAACCGCAAGTAGGCGATCGGTGTCGCCGAAGACTTCCATGCCTGCGCATTCGCCGACACCTGCGAGAAGTACCCGACCACGGGCATCTTCGTGACGAATATTGATGATGGCATCTAAGGTTTCTTCAACCCGCTGATGCATTGCGGTTCGAAGTGGCGCGTGCAGTAGACCGCCACGAACGCGCTCTGCTGACAAGGTCAAGCGACCGTCCGGTCCGTCCAGGGCCCAGTGCACATGAGTGTCATCGATGCGCAGGTGGGTCTCCCGCGAACGGTTATACGTTGCCCACTTATATAGCTGACCGTGGTGCTTTAGCCCAACGATGAAGCCGCGGAATGAACTTCGCAGCCAAGGGATCAGTGCCACCGAGGCAATAAGTGACGCCGACGCGTCCGAATCAATGTGATTGCTATGCATCCAGACGTAGCCCGCGGGAAAACCCTTACCCCAATCCTTTTCGAGATAGCCGCGGCCTTCGTTAAATGACCTTGAGGCGCCTTCGACTTCAAGACGGCCGCTTAATCCGTGACCAAAGGAAACGATGCCGTGATAGCACTCCATCAAGGGCACCAGCCCGTACCAACCCATGATGCCGGGGCTGCGCCAGGTGACCGGCCACGGGTCAAGGCCGCCGGTGAAGGTGATGTCGCCATGAAGTTGCGGTAATTCAAGATGCACGCCGGCACTTGAAAACTGGTTCGGCCCGACGCTCACCTGGAACTGATCGGCCGATGCCTTGAACTCCTGCGTCGGGTAGCGGTGATACCAGGAGCGGCCGGTGGCACCGTCCAGCACTTGGACGAAGGCTTCATCGGTCGACGTTGCTGATGGGCCACCGATCCCGCGAAACACTCCGGGGATAACCGCCCACCGCGCCGACCGGTCGGCTGAAACCAGTTTTACGTACCAGCCCTCGAAGAATCCTGAGGTGACCCCGTGGCCGTGGAAAGCCTCGGGCCGGCGCAACCCGCGCACCGTGGCGATTGGTCCCTTCACGGCCCCGCCCCTCTGCCGCGGGCAGCTAGGCGCTGCCACCAGTGAATTAAGTGTCACATGCTTTGTGGGCACTATTTGAGCAGTCCGAAGGGACACGAAGAGCAGGCTAGCCCTAGGGTGGCGATCGTGAGAATCCTCGTACCAAGTGAGACCAGACCCGGTGAGCACCGGGTAGCCATCGTCCCGCAGGTAGTCGCAAAGTTCACCGCATTGGGCTTTGAAGTCCATGTTCAAAGTGGTGCCGGGCGCCACGCCTTTGCCAGCGACGACGCCTATCGAGCAGCGGGTGCGACCGTAATCGATGATGATCATCTGGCCGGCGCTTTCGAAAGCGCAGCTGTCATTGCGAGCGTGCGCCCCCTTGACTACCCGCGGGCATCGAGACTCCGCAAAGGCACCGTCACCGTTTCGTTCCTTTCGCCGGTTGGCGACCTGGAGACAATTCGTGGGTTGCGCGACGCTGGTGCTACCGGACTTTCATTCGACGTGTTGCCGCGCATCTCGCGGGCGCAGTCGATGGATGCGTTGAGTTCGCAGGCCCTTGTTACCGGATACCGCGCCGCGCTCGTTGGCGCAGATCGGTTGCCCTCATTCTTCCCGCTCTTCATGACGGCGGCGGGTACGATTCAACCGGCGAAGGTATTGGTGCTCGGTGCTGGTGTCGCCGGGCTGCAGGCCATCGCAACGGCCAAGCGCCTAGGGGCCAAAGTTTCTGCCTATGACGTGCGCCCAGCAAGTGCTGATGAAGTGAAGTCGGTGGGTGCAACTTTTGTGACTTTGGAGCTCGAAGCCCTAGAGGGTGCGGGCGGCTACGCACGTGAGATGACCCAGGATCGCGCCGATCGGCAACGCGAACTACTTGCGCCATATATCGCCGCGGCCGATGTGCTGATCACGACAGCAGCGGTGCCGGGTCGTCAAGCACCGCTCCTTGTGACCCGTGCAATGGTCGAAGGCATGAAGCCTGGTTCTGTTGTTGTTGACTTAGCAAGTGAGACCGGCGGTAACGTCGAAGGTTCGATGCCGGGCGAGGAAATTAAGTTCGGTGAAGTTCTGGTTTGGGGCGCCAAGGATGTAGCCAGCGAGATGCCGGTGCATGCCTCGCAACTTTATTCGATGAACATCATGGCACTGCTCGCGCTGACTGTAAACGAAGGAGCAGTTGTAGTTGATCCCGAGGACGAAGTATTAGCCGGATGCGCCGTGGTAATTGATGGAGTAGTCCGCAATCAAGTGGCGCTGGACGCGCTCGGTGGAGGTTCATAAACATGGATGGCGTTGCACTGCTCACCATCTTCATCCTGAGTATTTTCGTCGGGTTTGAGGTCGTCTCCAAAGTCTCAACGGTGCTCCATACCCCGCTGATGTCCGGCGCGAACGCCATCCATGGCATCGTGCTGATCGGTGGCATTACCGTCACCGGTTCGGCAACCAGCCCCATTGAGATCACCCTGGGTGTCATCGCGACTCTGCTAGGTGCGATCAACCTCGTCGGTGGCTTCGTGGTTACCGACCGAATGCTGGAGATGTTCAAGCCCAAGAAACCCGTTGCCCGATCCGATGACGGCGGTGCCGCATGACACCAACGTGGGTGCAGTTGGCGAACCTAGTGGCCGCGGTGCTATTTATTTTCGCGCTAAAGGGTTTATCTTCACCGAAGAGTGCGCGCAATGGCAACCTGCTAGGTGCCGCGGGCGCCCTACTAGCAACCGTCGTGCTTTTCATCAGTGGTATCCCACTGGCGAACATCTTGTTTATCCTCGCCGCAGTGCTCATCGGTAGTGCAATTGGCTGGATCTCGGCGCGTAAAGTTCAGATGACCCAGATGCCGCAATTGGTGGCGCTGTTCAATGGCGTAGGCGGCGGCGCGGCGGCTCTAGTGGCGGTTATTGAGTACCTCGAAGTCGGTGGCGAGAACAAGATCACGCTGGCCGCGACCGTTTTCACGGTTGTCATCGGCTCAGTCTCATTTAGCGGATCGATCATCACCTTCATGAAGTTGCAAGAACTGATGACCTCACGCCCGGTGATCATTCCTGCCGGCAAGTGGGTCACGATGCTAGTTGCCGCCCTGACCGTAATCGGCGCCGTGTGGTTGGTCATCAGCCCGCAGGTCTGGCTGCTGGTTGCGCTGCTGGTGCTCTCACTTATCTTCGGGATGCTCTTTGTGCTACCGGTTGGTGGCGCCGATGTGCCGATCGTCATCTCACTGCTGAACGCGTTCACCGGCCTCTCCGTCGCGGCATCTGGTTATGTGCTCGGTAACGTGCTGTTGATCATCGCGGGCACCTTGGTTGGCGCATCGGGCACGCTCTTGACCAAGGAAATGGCCAAGGCGATGGGTCGCCCAATCACCTCAACGCTGTTTGGGGCATTCAATGGAACCACCGCGGGCAATACCTCAACCGGTGGCGATCGTCCGGTGCGTTCGGGCGGCCCAAATGACGTCGCGATCATGCTCGGCTTCGCGAACAAGGTGATTTTGGTTCCCGGTTACGGTTTAGCGGTAGCCCAAGCCCAGGGCACCTTGCGCGAACTTGCCGATCTACTCACCGCGCGCGGTGTCGAAGTCGATTACGCCATCCACCCGGTTGCCGGTCGCATGCCAGGTCATATGAATGTGCTGCTCGCCGAGGCGAGTGTGCCCTATGAGCAACTCAAGGAAATGGACGAAATCAATCCTGAGTTCGCGTCAACCGATGTCGTGCTCGTTGTTGGCGCCAATGACGTCGTCAACCCCGCGGCGCGCACCGACAAGTCGGCACCGATCTACGGCATGCCGATCCTGAACGTGGATCAAGCCCATCAGGTGGTGTTCTTGAAGCGGTCGATGCGCCCCGGCTTCGCCGGTATTGAGAATGAGATTCTCTATGACCAAAAGACGATGCTGCTTTTCGGTGACGCCAAGGATTCATTGAACAAGATAGTTTCAGCTCTCAAGAACCTCTAGTCGAACCCGCTCATAGCTGATTAACTTGCTGTACCTGCTGGTTACTTGGGCTTAGACGATGCCGTAAAGGCGATCACCGGCATCACCTAGGCCGGGCACGATGTAACCCTTCTCATTGAGATGTGAATCCAGGGCGGCGATTACTACCGTGACTTCGACATCACGATCGTTGTACGCATCCTCTAGGCGCTTGACGCCCTCGGGCGCGGCCAGCAAGCAGATGGCAGTGACATCGCGGGCGCCGCGCTCGAGCAATAAGTCGATGGTTGCGACCAAGGTGCCACCGGTTGCGAGCATTGGATCAAGGACGAACACCTGTCGATTGGCGAGGTTGTGGGGCAGGCGATCGGCATAAGTGGTGGCGAGCAGTGAGTCCTCGTCGCGGACCATGCCAAGGAAGCCAACTTCAGCGGTGGGCATCAACTTGACCATGCCATTGAGCATGCCCAGACCC
>SHUQ01000089.1 GCA_009694585.1 Candidatus Nanopelagicales bacterium
GCAAGGGCGAAGTGGTGACGACATCTTGGTGTCAGCGCACGGGCAGACCTATGTAGTGCCGGCGGCGCGATCAACGGCACCGGGGGTGGCGGTCATCGTGGGCGTGCGACCCGAGAAAATGACTGTTCTTGACGCCGCGGATGGCCACCGAGCCCCTGATGCGCACAATAAGATCGCCGGTCGAGTAACTGACGTTTCATACGCCGGGGTGTCAACCCAATACCTTGTGCGCACACCATGGGATCAAGAACTCACGGTATTCGAACAAAATGTCATCGTGGGGGATCGTTGCGCGGTGGGCGATGAAGTGCTATTGCATTGGGCAACCGAGCACACCTTTGGCCTAGACGGTGCGCAAGATGTCCACGCGGGGGTCTTGCCGGAGGTGCTGGACCTCGAGGCGGCGGCCAGTGCACTTGAGAGTCGCGGCGCCTAATCGTGTCACCGATACTTGTTGCGGAGCCGGCAAAGCCGGTTGTTGTGGCCCAGCGTCGCTCCCGAACCGGATACATTTTACTGTTCCCCGGCATGACTTGGCTGGCAATCTTCTTCGCGATTCCGTTCATCACCTTGTTCATGACGAGTTTGCAACAACCGGTGCCGGGCAAGATTGGCAAATATCAGGCGGGGTTTGAGCTCAGTAACTACGCGAATGCGATGGCCGAGTATTGGCCGCAATTCCTGAGATCATTCATTTACGCAGGTATCGCCACCCTGCTCGCGTTGATTATTGCCTACCCACTCGCGTATTTCATTGCGATGAAGGGGGGTAGATGGCGACCACTGTTGCTGGTGCTGGTGATCGCACCATCCTTCGCATCATTCCTGCTTCGCACCTATGCCTGGCGCACTATCTTGTCTGATGAAGGTCCGATCACCTCCTTTTTCAATGCGCTACACCTACTGCCAGATGATCGAATCCTGAATACCGGAATCGCGGTGGTTGCGGGCCTGACGTATAACTTCCTGCCCTTCATGATTTTGCCGCTTTATGCGGCCCTAGAAAAGATCGACCCGCGGTTTATTGAGGCCGCAAGCGACCTCTACGCCTCGGCAACGACGACCTTTCGCAAAGTTACCTGGCCGCTCTCGCTGCCGGGGGTGGTTGCCGGAACATTGCTCACGTTCATTCCGGCAGCCGGTGACTACATCAATGCCGAACTATTGGGGTCAACCAAGGACCGCATGATCGGCAATGTGATCCAGACCAACTTCATTGAATTTCGTGACTACCCAACGGCAAGTGCACTCTCCTTTGTCCTGATGGCCGTGATTTTGGTGATGGTGTTCACCTATATTCGAAGAGCCGGGACGGAGGAACTGGTCTGATGCGCTTTATTCGCCGCAACCTCCTTGGCCTCATCGCTATTCTCGTCCTAGTTTATCTATTTATCCCGATCGCTGTCGTGGCAATATTGAGCTTCAATAATCCCACTGGCAAATTCAATCTCACCTGGACCCAGTTCTCGACGGATGCCTGGACGAATCTGTGTGGCGTACCCGGGGTCTGCTCATCATTTGTCACCAGTATTCAAATTGGCATTATCGCAACCATCGTTGCTACGGCACTTGGAACCATGATCGCCTTCGCCTTGGTCCGCTACCGTTTTCGTGGCCGAAGTACCACCAATTTGTTAATCTTTTTGCCGATGGCAACCCCGGAAGTTGTTATGGGTTCGAGTTTGCTCGCCCTGTTCTTGAACCTGCGATTCCCGCTGGGTCAGTGGACGGTGATTATCGCGCACATCATGTTCATCATTTCTTTCGTGGTAGTCACGGTTAAAGCCAGATTGCAGGGCCTTGATCCTAGGCTTGAGGAGGCGGCGCGCGATCTGTACGCGAATCCGCGGGCAACATTTAGGTACGTAACTTTGCCGCTAGTTGCTCCCGGGATCGCCGGTGCTGCATTGCTTGGATTTTCACTATCCTTTGATGACTTCATCATCAGTTATTTCAACGCGGGCACGTTGGTGACATTTCCGATCTTCATCTGGGGCGCAGCGCAACGAGGTATCCCGGTGCAGGTAAATGCACTGGCCACGCTCGTCTTCGTGGTGGCGCTGGTTATTGTGCTTGGCAGCCAATTGGTGAATTACCGGCGTCGTCGAAAGCTGATGTCGACCTAAGGGCCATTTTGATAGCATTACCCCGCAAAGTTGACCAAGGCTGTTCGCAGCCGCGATTTCGTTGAAGGGACTGGTGGGATCTCCGAGGTATCGACCTCGGTTTCCGATGGTCTCTTTACCGAAAGGTCAACCCCGTGTTTGATGATACGCCAACCGAAATTTCGACAAAGTCACTGACAAATGTTCGCAATGAGATCTTTTGGTTTGATGATAGGAAGAGGCCGGCGGCGCGGCCGCATTTAGAGTCGCACGTTACCGCTGATCTTTGTGTAGTTGGCGGTGGATTCAGTGGGCTTTGGACCGCGGTACTTGCCAAACAAGAACATCCCGACTGGGATGTCGTCCTACTCGAAGGCGATCGGATTGCCAGCGGGGCCACCGGTCGCAATGGTGGTTTTTGCGCGGCGTCCTTGACCCACGGTTTGGACAATGGCATGAATCGTTGGCCAGGCGAGATGCCGACCCTGCTGCGGCTGGGCAGAGAGAACCTAGATGCGATTGAACTATTCGTTGCGGAGCACGGTATTGACTGCGAATTCGTTCGCTCCGGCGATATTTCGGTGGCAACGCAGGCGTACCAAGTAGCGAGTCTAGAAGAACTATATGAGATGGGCAAAGCGCTGGGGGTGCGATACGAGTGGCTTGACCAAACTCAACTACAAAGCCGAGTGGTGTCACCGACCTACCTTGCTGCATTGGCCGACAGTGCCGGTACCGCGATGCTCAATCCGGCCAAACTCGCATGGGGGCTGGCGAGGGTTGCGGGGGATTTGGGTGTCAGGATTTATGAATATTCGCCGGTTATGGCGATTAAGGACAAGGGTGAAACGGTTAGTATATTCACGCGATCGGGGAGTATCGCGGCCGAGCGCGTGGCCCTTGCCACCAATGCGTATCCGCCTCTCCTGCGACGGGTCAGTAACTACGTGGTTCCGGTTTATGACTATGTGCTGATGACTCAAAAACTCACTCCGGAGCAGCGGGACTTGATCCATTGGGAAGGCCGCGAAGGTTTATCCGATTGTGGTAATCAATTCCACTATTACCGAATAACCGAGGATGGCAGGATTCTGTGGGGTGGCTATGACGCGGTTTATCACCGCGGTAATGGTTTTGGTAAAGAATTTGAGGTTGATGCGGAATCCTTCCAGCGCTTGGCCGCGCACTTCTTCCAGACCTTCCCACAATTAGCAGGCCTTGAGTTCACCCATGCGTGGGGCGGCGCTATCGATACCTGTTCGCGCTTTAGTGCGTTCTGGGGTAAGGCGCACGGTGGCAAGACCGCATACGTGAGCGGGTATACCGGTTTAGGCGTGGGATCTTCGAGGTTTGGTGCGCAAGTAATGCTTGATCTTCTGCACGGACGCAAAACCGAGCGTACCGAATTGCAGATGGTCAAGAAGAAACCGAAGCCATTTCCGCCCGAACCGGTGCGGTCAATAGGTATTGATTGGACCACTAGGTCACTCCAGTCGGCCGATCAAAATGCCGGTCACCGCAATCTCTGGTTGCGGACCTTGGATCGTTTCGGGTTTGGGTTTGATTCCTAAATGACGAGCATTAGGGTCTAGGTATGACTCGTTATGGAGCGCAATTTGGGCCGGATATCACCTTTCTGGGCGTTGATCGCTGTGATTTGGATGTGCCCAGTACCTACGAGGACGCCGATATTGTGATTTTAGGGGCGCCATTTGATGGCGGAACCTCATTTCGAAGTGGCGCGAGATTTGGGCCACAGGCTATTCGGGCAACTTGCTACCTGCCCCATGACGGCAGCCGGCCATCTTTGGCGATGAGAGTTGATGGCCTGGCTGATATGAGAGTTGTCGATGCCGGTGACGTCGAGATGTACAGCGGCGACGCTGCCACCGCCTGTGCTTCATTGGAGGCGGTCGTTGAGAAAGTGTCGAAGACTGGTGCTATCCCAATTATTTTAGGCGGTGACCACACCATTACCTGGCCAGATGTCACCGGGGTGGCGCGCGCACGCGGGTGGGGCAAGGTTGCAATCATTCATTTCGATGCGCACGCTGACACTGGCGACACCTGCTTTGGTTCACTAATCGGGCACGGTCAACCCATGCGACGACTTATTGAGTCTGGCGCGGCCCGCGGTGATCGTTTCTTGCAGATTGGATTACGTGGCTATTGGCCAGGGCCTGAAACTTTGCAGTGGATGGCTGAACAAGGGATGCGCTCATATGAGATGACCGAGATTGTCGAGCGAGGCCTAAGCGAAGTCTTGACCGAAGTATTTGAAATTGCCTTGGATGACTGCGACGGCGTATTCTTAAGTGTCGATATTGACGTTTGCGACCCGGGCCATGCACCTGGTACGGGGACTCCTGAGCCCGGAGGTCTCACTGCTCGAGAGTTGCTCGATTCAGTGCGCAGAATCTGTTACGAATTACCAGTACTAGGTATGGACGTTGTAGAAGTAGCTCCACCATTTGACCATGCAGATATCACGGTGATGCTTGGTAATCGCGTGGTGCTGGAGGCGCTATCAGCAATTGCGAGGCGCCGGCAAGATCAACGTGCTGGAACAATTTGGGATCCACGTCAACCACTACTTGCCGACCGCATACCAGGTGAGTGACGATGAGAGTTCTAGCAATTGGTTCGGGCGGTGTCGGCACTTCCGCTGCGCTTATTGCCAAGCGTAGAGACTTTTTTGAATTATGGGTTTGTGCCGACTTCGATCTGAGTAGGGCTCAGGCGTTAGCCGACAGAGCTGGTGACCCCCGTTACGTGGCAGCTCAAATTGATGCGGCGACCGCCGATGAAATCACCGCAGTGTGCCGGAAGCACGCAATAACGCATGTGCTGAATGTCATTGATCCGCGCTACGTTATGCCGATATTCGACGGGGCATTTGCCGGCGGCGCCAACTACCTCGACACCGCAATGAGCCTTTCGCGTCCCCATCCCACTTTGCCACATGAACAGGTCGGCGTCATGCTCGGTGCTGAGCAGTTTGCTAAAGAACTTCTGTGGCAAGAGGCTGGTCTTTTGGCTTTATGCGGAGTCGGCGTGGAGCCCGGGCTCTCAGATGTTTTCGCTCGGTATGCCGCAGATCACCTATTTAGTGAGATTGACGAGATTGGCATCCGAGATGGTGCCAATTTAGTCGTTGCGGGTTATGACTTTGCGCCTTCATTTTCGATCTGGACCACGATCGAGGAGTGTCTCAATCCACCGGTTATCTGGGAGGAGGGTAGAGGCTGGTTCACGACCGCACCATTTAGTGAACCTGAAGTATTCGAATTTCCAGAGGGAATCGGCCCGGTTGAATGTGTCAACGTTGAGCACGAAGAAGTCCTTTTAGTGCCACGATGGGTCAAATGTAAGCGGGTCACATTTAAATACGGACTTGGTGATGAGTTCATCGAAGTGCTGAAGACCCTGCACAAACTTGGGCTAGATAGCACGACCCCGGTGAGCATAAAAGGAGTACCGATAAGCCCCCGCGATCTAGTCGCCGCTGCGTTACCTGATCCAGCGACCCTTGGCGACAAAATGAGCGGTAAGACCTGTGCCGGAACTTGGGTTACCGGCATCGGGCATGACGGGAAGCCAAAATCGGTCTACCTATACCACGTGCTTGACAATGAATGGTCGATGCGTGAATACGGTGTGCAAGCGGTAGTTTGGCAAACGGCGATGAACCCGGTGATAGCACTTGAGTTACTTGCAATTAATGCGTGGCAGGGCACTGGCGTCTTGGGCCCAGAGGCTTTTGACGCT
>SHUQ01000090.1 GCA_009694585.1 Candidatus Nanopelagicales bacterium
TCGGGTGTCAATTTTGCGAAGCCAATTCGTGCACAACCACCTCGTCGTCTCAAATAGCGAAGTAAGTGGTGGTGGCTGGCCAACTTTCGCAGCGCGCGGCGAGCAAAATGACTATCTACCAACTTGGTTGCAGGCCGCCGGGGTCACCACAGCGCTCATTGGCAAATTCCTCAATGAGTACCCAAGCGGCAAGATCACGGAGGTGTCACCCGGCTGGAATACGTGGGTGGTACCGACTGTCGAAAAGAAGGGCGGGAAACCTTGGCAGGCCTACACCGGCTATAACTACACCCTAAATTTCAACGGTAAACTTCGCGAATATGGATCCAAACCAACTGATTTCCTTACCGACGTTTTGACCCAGCAGGCTACTGATTTCATTGCTACTGCAACCAGCCCGTTCTTCCTGGAACTGGCTACATTTAGCCCGCATGATCCTGCACCGATTGCAGATCACCATTCCCAAGATCACCTGTTCACCGCGGTGCCGCGCACCCCATCCTTGAATGTCGCTGGTATCGGCGAAGCCCAATGGCTCTCGCAATTCCCGGTTTTTCCAGATCAGCGAATCGCAAAATTCGACAAACTCTGGCAACAGCGAGCACGCTCGGCTGAATCCGTCGCCGACGCCGTTGACTCAGTGTTGGCAACCTTGGCCACGACCGGGCATAGCGATGACACTCTGGTGGTATTCACTTCTGATAACGGCTTTCACGCTGGCGTTCATCGCCTCCCGAAGGGCAAGCGCACCGCTTACCAGGAAGACACTGTGGTGCCCATGGTTCTCATCGGTGCTGGAATTCCACCTGGCACCAAAGTTGATGCCATGACATCAACTGTTGATTTCGGTGTCACTTTCGCAAAGGTACTAGGTGCGCAATCCCCCACGTGGGCTGATGGCCGCGACCTAACGCCATTCTTCACAGGGCAGCGCCCAGCGAGTTGGCGCACCGGAGTAATTTCGGAGAGCATGGGTAAATCACTACCCAGCGACCCTGACTACTCGACCTTCAGCCCGCCTAGCTTCACTGCACTTCGTACTGAAAAGTGGCTTTACACCGAATACGCCGATGGCGGGATCGAACTCTTCGATCGCGCGATGGATCCCTACGAGATGCATAACATCGCTTCCACCGCTAATTCCACTTTGATGAATCAGCTACATTCGCAACTTCAAGCACTTCACACTTGCGGCGGAGCTACCTGTCTAGTTGCCGACAGCATGTCGAACTAGAGCGCTTGTTCTAAGTCCGCAATTAGGTCAGCAATTGATTCGATACCAACTGACAGCCTGATCAAATCAGCCGGTACTTCTAGTGGCGTACCCGCCGCAGATGCATGGGTCATGCGCCCCGGGTGTTCTATCAGGGATTCAACTCCACCCAAGGACTCCCCGAGGGTGAAAATCTTGGTCCTCGCGCAAACAGCAAGTGCGGCGGTTTCGCCACCGGCGACCCGGAACGAGACCATGCCGCCAAAATCACGCATTTGCCGCAAAGCCACTTTGTGTCCTGGATGGTTTGGTAACCCCGGCCACATGACGTCGAGCACCTTCGGATGCGAGGTGAGGAGTTCAACTACCGCGCGTGCATTTGCACAATGCCGATCCATTCGCACACCAAGAGTCTTGATGCCACGCAGTACCAACCAACTATCAAACGGGCCTGGCACCGCGCCCATGGCATTTTGGTGGTAGCGAAGTTTTTCAATTAACTCTGGGTCGACCGCTACGAGGCCGCCCCCAATTACGTCGCTATGCCCCCCAAGATATTTGGTGGTGCTGTGGACGACGATGTCGGCGCCAAGCAGCAGCGGCTGCTGCAGGTACGGTGATGCAAAAGTGTTGTCGACAACTAGTAGAGCGCCGGCGGCATGGGCGACCTCGGCCAAAGCCGCTATATCGGCAACATTGAGCAATGGGTTGGTCGGGGTTTCAACCCAAACGAGAACCGTCTTGCCAGGAATAATCGCGGCAGCAACTGCAGCCCGATCAGTTACAGCTGCCGGAGTGTGTTCAACCCCCCACGGCCCAGCGACTCGGGCAAAGAGACGGTAGGTGCCGCCATAGGCGTCATCAGGTATCACCGCATGGCTGCCGGGTCGCGCCAAAGTTCGAATTATGGTGTCTTCGGCGGCCAAGCCCGAGGCAAATGCCAGACCGCGGGCACTTTCGATACCTGGTGCCTCCAAAGCCGCGAGACATTCCTCGAGCGCAGAACGCGTCGGGTTACCACTGCGTGAGTATTCATAGCCACCACGTAGGCCGCCAACCCCATCTTGGGCGTAAGTCGAAACCTGATAGATCGGTGTCACGACAGCACCGGTTAAGGGGTCAGGCGCCTGCCCCGCGTGAATCGCCCTGGTTTCAAAGCCACCGGAAGCGACATTGCCCGTGCCCCCATCACTCATACCTCGTACCCTATGGGTATGAGCCTTTTTGGATCCAGCAAGTCCAGAATGGTTGAACCAACTGAGGCACTGCCCGGCCACCTCGAACCCATCTTCATCGTTGACGATAAGCATGCGGTCCTTGGCGCCTCACTTACCGGGCCATGGGCCGCAGGCACCGATCGCATCTATTTGGCAATGGGCTGCTTTTGGGGGGCCGAAGAAATCTATTGGCGCCTACCCGGGGTGGTATCCACTAGCGCCGGATATATGGGTGGAATTTCCCCTAATCCAACTTACGAAGAAGTCTGTACCGGCCGCACCGGTCACACCGAGGCCATCTCGGTCACCTATGACCCGGCAGTACTAAGTACTTATGAACTGTTGAAAGTGTTTTGGGAGAACCATGACCCGACTCAGGGCTACCAGCAGGGTAACGACATTGGTACGCAGTACCGCAGCGCAATCTTCTATACGAACAAAGAGCAGCAAGACCTAATCGAGCGCACATGTGATGCCTACGCGAAAGTGATTTCGGATCGCGGTTACCCAGCCATCACCACACAAATAGCACCGGCTTCAGCGCACACCTACTTCTTAGCCGAGGATTACCACCAGCAGTACCTATACAAAGTTCCGAACGGTTACCGCTGCCACGCCAATACTGGATTAGCGCTACCTGTAGTTAGCTAGCCCCGATAAAATCGGTTAAGTCAGTCGCGTTGTAGGTGCTGTTGCACGGTGCAGCATCACGCGCCGGCTTAGACACGATGGCTCGAGCCGGCGTAAAGCCCTTAGCAGCCCAAGATTTAGCCACTGAAGGGCTCATGTGCAGTAGCGGCGAATCCAGGTATCGCTGGTCAAAGGTCTTGAAGGCTAGATCAAAACTAGTACCCTCCGGGTGAAGTTGGTCGATCACCGCGGGGGCATTACTCGGCGGCCAGGCAGTTATTACCTGACCGACTTTTACTGTCGCACCATTTTTGACCTGAGGGTCACCATGGAAGAAGACCATCTGCCATCCAGTCGCCGGTGAGGTAATAGTCACTTGCTTGCCGAGAGGAAACTGCTCATCGGTGATCGCGATGGTACCAGCAAATGGCGCATAGCCCTTGATGGAGTCCGTTGCCGTCCATGGAACATTAGTTTGAATGTAGTGCTTCATTGACCTGTCAGTTTCGGCCTGGCCTTTGATGTTAGTACCGCTATAATCATGGCCTGAACATGAGCGAAATACGCTGATTGAAGTAACGTGCGATAGGTCAATCGGATTTGCGGTAATCCATTTGCCGCTGGTTGGGAATTGGTCAATGTTGCAGCCTCGATAATCAGGGATCGTAACTGCCTTTTTCAGGCAGGCTTGCTGGGCGGGTGTGAGGTTTGCGCCATTACCAGCGGCCTGCGCTGGCACCCCCATCAGAGCCAAGACCAAGGCCGCCAAGCCTAAGTATGCGATCCGATTTTTGATCACGATGAAACAGTAGCGAGTATTTAGCTACTTGGAGAGGTAACCCAATACATCTTGGCGCGTAATAACTCCGGTAGGCATACCGTCATCCACAACCACCGCAGCATCTGAAGCCTCAAGAGCATGGACCGCGACCTGGATAGGCTCACCCGCCCCAATCATCGGTAGCGCCGCAGACATGTGCATTGCGACCGGGTCAGCAAGTTGCGCTCGACCGTTGAACAGTGAATCGAGCAGATCACGTTCAATTACAGCACCTACCACTTCGGCTGTCATGACCGGTGGCTCCGCGCGGACAACCGGCATCTGTGAGACACCGAACTCGCGCAGGATGTTTATTGCATCGCGTACCGTCTCGGTCGGATGGGTGTGCACGAACGGTGGCAGCGCACCAGATTTGCCCAGTAGTACGTCACCAACCGTCCGGTCGGTATCGGCCTGCAGGAAGCCGTAGGCGCTCATCCAGTCATCATTGAACACTTTGGAGAGGTAACCGCGACCGCTATCGGGTAGCAACACGACAACAACGTCACCGGGTTTGGCACGCTTGGCAACGTCTAGGGCGGCAACCACTGCCATGCCACATGAGCCACCAACCAGCAAACCTTCTTCGCGCGCCATCCGGCGCGTCATCTCGAAAGAATCCTTGTCAGACACCGCGATGATTTCGTCACAAACATTTCGGTCATACGCATTCGGCCAGAAGTCTTCGCCAACACCTTCTACTAGATAAGGCCGGCCGGTACCACCTGAGTAGACCGAGCCAACGGGGTCAGCGCCGATGACCCGCACCGCGCCACCACTAGCCTGCTTCAAAAAGTTACCGGTGCCCGAGACGGTGCCGCCGGTACCAACCCCGGCGATGAAATGAGTGATGCTCCCTTCGGTCTGCTCCCAAAGCTCCGGGCCGGTCGTCTCAAAGTGCGATAGCGGGTTATTGGGGTTTGAGTACTGATCTGGTTTCCAGGCACCAGGTACTTCGCGGGCAAGCCGATCACTTACGGAGTAGTACGAGCGCGGGTCTTCGGGGTCAACGGCAGTTGGGCAAACAACAACTTCGGCCCCATAGGCCTTCAGCACATTGCGCTTATCTTCGCTGACTTTGTCAGGGCAGACAAATATGCACGTGTAACCGCGCTGCTGCGCAACTATGGCCAGACCTACTCCGGTGTTGCCGCTCGTTGGTTCAACAATGACCCCACCTGGCTTTAATGAACCATCGCGTTCGGCCGCATCGATCATGCGCACCGCGATGCGATCCTTGACCGAGCCACCCGGGTTTAGATACTCAACTTTGGCAAGTACCAGCACCCCCTCCGGCACCCCGCCGGTAACCGAGCGCAGCCGCACCAGCGGCGTATTTCCGATGAGTTCGACAATCGACTCCGCGTAATTCATGACTAGACCCTAGAACCTCATAGGCTGATGCCGTGTCCGACCCCATCGTGACCTTGGCTCCCGACGTCTATCGAATCGGCACGCTAGGCAATTTCATCAATACTTTCGTCTTCCTTGAGCCTGATGGCTCGGTGTCCCTAGTGGATTGCGGACTCAAAAAAGCTCCGGGCGCAATCGTTCGCGGTCTTACGGAAATCGGCAAACATCCACATGATGTCCGGCGCATCGTGCTCACCCACGCCCATGATGATCACATGGGTGGGGCGGCCGAAATGATCAGTGCCGCCGGCCTAAAAGGTGCCGCCATGCATGAAGCCGATGCCCAATTTGTCCGCGCCGGCGCCTTGCCCCCGCGCGATAGGTCATCAACATCGGGGCGAATATTCGCTCGAATTCCCGATCGACCCTACGCGCCATTTGCGGTGTCTGAAGCTCTCAGCGACGGGCAACTAATAGACATCGCCGGCGGTCTGCGGGTGATTCACACTCCCGGCCACACCCCGGGGCATATCTCACTACTCCACGAATCAACCAGGGTGCTGATTACCGGTGATTCGATTTTCAATATGGGTTCGCGCCTGACTTGGGCACTATCTGCTTTTTGCACC
>SHUQ01000091.1 GCA_009694585.1 Candidatus Nanopelagicales bacterium
ACTCTTCGACTAGTGCATCTGGGTTAAGTGCCGCCACATATCTTCCGCACATGGGCTAAGAATCCTCCACTCCTCCAGTTGAGCCAGCATTTTGAACACGAAGTTCGTCTCCGCATCGAGCGAGTAGGCCCCGTCAGATCCTCCGTGCGGCTTCATGCCGTGTCCAAGAACCTTGATACACCCCACGCTTGGCTGTAGCGAGGTCCTCGATCGTCTGGGGCATCCACAATACCCGCGGGTGGGCGGCCACCTCGATAGCGGCAAGCCGTCGCGATCTGACCCCCAGCAGCATTCGCGGTTAAAAACCAGCCTCGGATTCACCTTGGCTGATGGCCTTGCACAGTGCCAATAGGCTTATGGCCTGATGAATGCAGCAAACTCACCGCACTCGGGGCCTGCCGCCGCAGCCAAGTTGTGGCCGGCGCCCACCGCCCATGCGCCGGTATCCGCCGCGATCTGGGTACCCGGTTCGAAATCTGCAACCAACCGCGCCCTGATCCTCGCAGCGTTGGCTGATGGCCCTAGCAAGATAATCGACGCACTCGATGCCCGCGACACCCGGTTAATGATCAATGCCCTAGTCGCACTCGGCACCGAAATTGAAATCGGAGCAAGTAACCAGTCCGGAAACTTCAATCTAGTTGTGACCCCTCGCCCACTTCGCGGCCCGGCCGCAATCGATGTGGGATTAGCCGGGACAGTCATGCGGTTCGTACCCCCCCTGGCCGCACTTGCAACAGGAGAAATTAATTTCGACGGCGACCCTGGCGCGCGCAGCAGGCCAATGTCCACCACCCTTGGGGCGCTGCGCAGTCTTGGCGTAGTTGTCACCGGCGAGCAATTGCCTTTCGCTATCAACTCCACTGGCACAGTTGCCGGCGGTGTGGTCACAATCGATGCATCAACCTCAAGCCAGTTCGTCTCAGGGCTCTTACTATCTGGGGCTCGGTATCAAGAGGGCATCACGATCAAGCACGTAGGAGCACCAATACCGAGTGCGCCGCATATTGAGATGACGATCCAGATGTTGGCCGAACACGGGGTAGGAGTTGATACCTCCGAAGCCAACACTTGGCGGGTTGCGCACCAAACCATCAAAGCCGTCGACCGAAGAATTGAGCCTGACCTATCAAATGCAGCGCCATTCCTGGCCGCCGCATTAGTGACCAAGGGCACGGTGACGATTCCAGACTGGCCGGCGCGTACCTGCCAACCCGGGGATGCCTTGCGCTGGCTATTAGAACGCATGGGTGCCCAAGTCAGCCTTGATGAAACCGGCTTGACGGTTTCAATGACCGGCGATATTTCAGGTTTCGATGCCGACCTCGGCGCGGTTGGTGAATTAACCTCAACCATCGCAGCGCTCGCAGCCTTGGCCCATGGTCAAAGTCACTTAACCGGTATAGCCCACTTGCGCGGCCATGAGACCGATCGACTTAAAGCACTTGCCCATGAAATAACGCACCTAGGTGGCGACGCGGTGGAAACCGCAGACGGTTTGCATATCCGGCCCACCTTTATGCATGGCGGCCGCTGGGCCACCTATGCCGACCATCGGATGGCGACGGCTGGTGCCGTAATTGGACTACACGTGCGCAATGTAGAAATCGAAGACATAACAACCACTGATAAAACTCTCCCCGACTTTCCGCGCCGCTGGTCGCAAATGCTAGGTCTCGAAATTACTGCCGGTGATGCGTGAGTCGACAGCATGAACGACTGAATCGCTTGGATGAGGACGACGTCCGCATTCGGCCCACTCGCGGCAAGTCAAGACCCAGATCAAAAGATCGACCGGCGCATGACGAAGCCAAGGCTGGCACGGTCGTTGCCGTTGATCGTGGCAGATTCACCGTGGCACTTGCCGATAGTGACACCGGCGAGGAGCGTACGATCATCTACGCGGTCAAAGCACGCGAAATCGGCCGCAAAGGCCTAGTCGTCGGTGACTTCGTTGACTTAGTTGGTGACATAAGTGGTACCGATGACACTCAGGCGCGAATCGTGCGGCGCCAAGAGAGAATTTCCACCCTGCGCCGTACCGCCGATGACACTGACCCGGTTGAACGAGTAATTGTCGCCAATGCCACGCAACTTGCGGTGGTGACGGCAACAATTAACCCAGACCCGAGCCCTGGACTTATTGATCGAGCCTTTGTTGCCGCCTACGACGCCGGCATTAAACCGTTGCTGATAGTTACCAAAACCGACCTCCACTCACCCGCTGAACTAAACCGAATGTATGTGCCACTTGATATTCCAGTTTTTGAAGTCCATAGGAAACTCCCGACACCGGCGCTGCTCGAAGCCCTAATGAATCAAGTAACTGTGGTTGTCGGGCACTCCGGAGTCGGTAAATCCACCTTGGTCAATGCGATTGTGCCCGGCACCGACCGATCTACCGGTGGGGTGAACCTGGTAACTGGCAAAGGTCGGCATACTTCAACCAGTGTCGTTGCCATCCCTCTAACTGGCGGTGGCTGGGTTATCGATACCCCAGGCATACGCTCATTCGGACTCGCTCATGTTGACGCAGACCGCGTCGTCAGTTCATTCGAAGATTTGGCAGCTGGTATCGAGCAGTGCCCGCGGGCGTGCTCACATGATGAACCAGAGTGCGGGTTAAATACGTGGGTGATCGATCAGCCACTGGCGGTGCAAGAACGCCTAGCATCAATGCGCAGGCTGCTTGCTGGGGTCGCGCTACCTACCGGCTGATATGAGCGCCCACTAATTGGTTTGGGCTATTTTGAACAACCAGGTGGCTTCGGCACCGGAGTGCCCGACCCGGATCACCCAAATAGTCGCAAGTACGGCCAACCCAATCAACAAAGCGGCTAACAGCCGAACCCAAATGGGACGGAAACGATTACCCGGAATACCCCGATCAACAAGCCAAAAGGCCAGCAGCACTGCGAAAAACGCAAGGGCTATTAGCGGCATTTTCGCGCCAAGCTCAGAGTGCGCCTGCGGTAGGCCGACACGCGCCGCTAAGCGCTCACCAGTCTCTTCGCTTAGCACCGAGAGCCCCACCGAAACGCAGGCGATAAGTACCACCAGTGGGCCAAACCGCCGCGAAAACCTAGGCCAGCAGGCCATCAAAATTGCTCCCAGTGCACTTAGGGGTATCAGCACCACCACCGAGTGGACAACCAAAGCGTGCACTGGGAGTCCGAATAAGGTGTCTAGGGGCAAGTCCATAACAACAAATATATTGGTAACCGATAGATTTCAGTGCGTGACACCCGACTTGGCCGCAGACCTGGAGCTCGCCATCTCGATGGCCGACACCGCCGACGCAATAACCATGGCGCACTTTCAATCACTTGATCTAGTCATCGACACCAAGCCGGACTTAACGCCGGTGACAGAAGCAGATCTCCAGGTCGAGCAAACACTCCGCGCCTCACTAAGCGAGCAGCGCGCACTGGATTCAATGCTCGGTGAAGAATTCGGAGTCACCGGTGCCTCGAATCGGCAGTGGATTATCGATCCAATAGATGGCACCAAGAACTTCGTGCGCGGAGTTCCAGTGTGGGCGACTTTGATTGCATTGGCTATTGACGACGAGGTAGTACTGGGCGTGGTGTCTGCACCGGCACTGGGTCGGCGCTGGTGGGCCAGGCTCGGCGGTGGTGCTTGGCAGTCAACATTTGGTGCACCTGCCACCGGCTTGCGGGTTAGTTCGGTGCGCTCCCTCGCCGATGCTTCGTTGTCGTATTCGGATTCGGTGGGTTGGGAAAGTACGCTGCCCAAGTTGGCTGCAGCAACTTGGCGCCAACGCGCCTACGGTGATTTTTGGTCACATATGCTCGTTGCCGAAGGCGCCGTCGACATCGCAGTCGAGCCAGCTGACCTACGCCCATGGGATGTCGCGGCACTTATCCCCATTGTCACCGAGGCCGGCGGCCAGATCACCGCCATTGACGGCACGCCAGCCTTACGTGGTGGGTCTGCCGCAGCATCCAATGGATTGCTGCATGAGGACTTACTGCGGCTACTTGCCACCTGAGCTAATCGCGCTGGCGAACCACCAATGGCATTCCTGCTGGTGGCCTGATCGTCACCAACGGCTTACCAGCTGGTAATCGGGCCCCGTCGGGGAATTCAACTTCGAATCGCCCAGCCAAGCCGGCCAACATCAACACCCCTTCAAGATAAGCAAAATCTCGGCCAACACAAAGGCGTGGGCCGTAGCCGAACGGGATGAACGCGGTGCGATTTACTTTGCCGCTCAGGAATCTCTCTGGATCAAATTCAGTTGGCCGCTCCCAGATATCGGGGTGCCGGTGCAATAGATACGGGCTCAAGATGATCAATGCCCCTGCTGGGATCTCGCAGCCGCCAAGTGCGTCGGCAACTAGTGCTTTTCGGGTAATCAACCAAGCGGGCGGATACAGGCGCAATACTTCATCGAAGATCGCTCGGGTGACCGGCAGGTTTGCATAATCGGCGAAGGTGACCCGCCGCCCACCAACAACCTCATCGATCTCGGCCTGCATGTGTTTTTGCCATCTTGGGTTTTCGGCAAGTAAACCCCACGCCCATGTCAAAGCGCTAGCCACCGTCTCGTGTCCGGCGACAATGAAGGTAACCATTTGGTTTCGAATCTCGGGTTCAGTAAGGCCAACACCATCTTCATCACGAACAGAAAGCAAGATATCGAGCATGTCGGATGGCTGCTCGCTGGCTAGTGAACGTCGGTCCTGCAACATCGAGCGCACCGCAGCATCCAATTGACCGTTGGCTCTTCGCAAGATGCGATTGGCCGGAGTCGGCAGCCAACTAGGGGGTGATATCGGCACTCGCGCCCGGGCGATGACTACGTCTAATGCACTTAGTGTTGCGCTCGCTAATTGTTCAGCGTCACCTGATAGGTCCGTTCCGAATAGTGCATGACCCACAACCTCTAATGCGCCGTGCATCATGGCAGCATCAACATCTATTACCGTTCCAGAACCAGCCCGGCGCCAATCATCGGTTATGCGATCGGCCGCGATCGCAATGTGACCGGCGATCTCCCCAAGGCTCTCGTGATGAAATGCCGGTTGCACCATCGGCCGCTGGCGCCGCCACACGTCGGTATCAGCGGTCAGCAGTCCCTCACCGGTTACCAGTGATAGTGCGCGGTACTGGATTGTGGACTTACCGTAATAGCGAGCACTTCCCAAGAGCACGCGCTCGACCCCTGATGGGTCTACCACCAGGTAGCTCGGCGGGCGGGGAATCGGAAATTGCACAACATCGCCATACTCTTGCCACGCTTGATTTAGATACCTCAAGGGGTCGTTGCGAATTTGTCCGAAGGCTTTTAGCATCTGCGGTCCGGTCGGGCCCGGGGCCGTTGCCGGGGTGCCTAGATACGAGCGCTTCGGCACCGGACCAGTCACGTGACTTCCAGATCATGTAGTTAAAGGTTGATATTGATGGGCATCTAGGACGCTGCCCATTCTACTTCTCGGGCCGCATCCATTACTTCTTCAGGCCACCGACTGCTCATCAACAAATAACTGCACGCGCGAACTCATATGCGCCAAGGAGTCGGCCACTACCTTTTCCCCGATTTCGGTTGCGTAGGCCGCGTCGAAATCTACACGGGAGTTAAACCAAAGTTCAGTTACCCCATCGCAGGGCGCATCAAGGTTTTGCTCGACGACATTAAAGACTATGCGCCGAATACTGGGCAGGTCACGCGCCATGGGCGCGTGCTCCTGGAGCCACCATTGCGCGAACTGCTCGCGGGTTAGGTCATCGCGCCGAGTCAACATGATCATTGCCTTGAACATCAGGCTCCTTAGGAGGGTTTCTTGACTCGAGCATTTGGGCGACCACCGGTG
>SHUQ01000092.1 GCA_009694585.1 Candidatus Nanopelagicales bacterium
AATCGCTAGCAGGTCAGGAGGACCAAATGCCAAGTCTTGAGGTTAATGCACCAGTTAGTTCAGCGCCATCTGATCGGCTCGCACTCGGTGTGGGCTGGGTGCGCCCGGGTGTGGCCGGTATCGGCGGCACCCTAAACCCCTCTTCGGCCACCCTCGCCGCCATCTGTCGCCAGATATGTTTTGAGGGTAATGAAGAGTAGCACCGTTGCCTACCACTAGGTGGGGTGTTTAAACCCTGTTGCTGGCCCCTGACCGCTGTTGGTTAGGGGCCAGTTGTATACGGAGAGTGAACTCGAACACCCCAGGTGGTCGTAGTGCTGGCCAGGTGTCACTGGTAGCGGGCGGATTAGGTAATGTGCCTGGCACCTTTACCGAGTAAACCCAAGTGAAAGCGAAGATCTGAAGTTGCTCACACGCGTGAACGCGCCGCTGGGTCAATTTCAGCATCTGATGCTGTCATCCCAATTGTTCAAGTTCAGCCCTCCAGCATCTACTCGCCGGCTGGAAACCAGGTGGTCGATTCGACCGCATTTCGACCGGCACCACGCTGATCCTCTACTCCATGCCGGAGTTTTGGCTCGGAATGATGCTACTTATCGTCTTTTCGGTCGGTGCCTTCGGCATACCCGGAATGTTTCCCGTCGGTGGGATTTCGACACCAGGAGTGAACACCTCGAGCCCGATGGGCTGGCTGAATGTGTTGTGGCACTTAGTGCTGCCCTGCACCACTCTCGTGCTTATTTATCTCGCCGACTATGCACTGGTGATGCGCTCATCGCTCATCGATGAGCGAAAGCAGGAATACCTCACTCTCGCTCGGGCCAAAGGCTTGCGCGATGCCATGGTCCGCAAACGCCACGCTGTACCCAATGCTTTACTGCCCACGGTCACCTTGATCTTCTTGTCACTGGGGTTTGTTGTAACAGGTGCCATCACCGTCGAAACTGTTTTCTCCTGGCCCGGGCTCGGCCTCCTTACCTACGAGGCATTGCGTGGCCCGGACATCCCACTCCTACAGGCAATCTTCCTAATGTTCTCGATCGCCGTCATCATTGCCAACCTAATCGCCGAATTACTTTATGTCGTCTTTGACCCGCGGGTTCGCTCATGAGTATTGCAACGCAGCGCCGACACAGGGGCCTTACCCAATTTGCGAATTCATTCCGCCAAGATCGAACGGGCATGACCGGACTGGTGATTCTCGCGATCTTTATCGCTACCGCGATTCTCGCACCAATTCTCATCCCGGACGCTGCCCTTGACGTCACTAAAGCCGACGGCGGCAGGTTCGAACCGCCGTCATTTAGTTATCCGTTAGGGACGGATGAAGTCGGACGCTCAATTTTGCTGATGCTGGCTTGGGGCACTCGCATTTCGCTGACCGTAGGGCTAGCCGCCACCCTAATCTCCATGGTGATTGGTACCGCATTCGGCATCATGGCCGGGCACTTCCGCGGAGTTGGAAGTCAAGCACTCGTCGGAGTCACCGACTGGTTCTTAGTCATTCCATTCTTGCCGCTCGCGATAGTCCTAGCGACGGTGCTGGGCCCGAGCACCTTAAATCTCATCATCGTCATCGGGATCACCTCTTGGGCCGGCACCGCCCGACTCATCCGCGCACAGACTCTGTCCATCGAGGGCCGCCCCTACCTTGAACGGTCCAAGGCTCTTGGCGCCGGTAACTGGTACCAGATGTCACGTCACGTACTACCCAATGTCTTTCCGTTGGTACTTGCCAACACCACACTTACCGTTGCCATCGTAATTCTTTCAGAGACCACGCTGTCATTCCTTGGCCTCGGTGATCCGGGGGCACCATCTTGGGGCGCTTTGCTTGACCGGGCATTCTCATCCGGGGCCGTCAGCCGCGGTGCCTGGTGGTACGTGCTGCCACCTGGTATCTGCGTGGTGTTGGTGGTGCTCGCGTTCACCCTCGTCGGTCGAGCAATGGAGCGCATCGTGGACCCCAGGCGGGCTTCATGACATTGCTGCAGTTCCGCGATCTCAGCGTCGACTACGCCTCGAGTGAAGGCATTGTGCCCGCTGTTCGCGGGGTGACACTTGACGTCGCGGCTGGCGAAACCCTTGGCATCGCTGGTGAGTCCGGCTGCGGCAAGACCACTTTGGCTTCGACAGTTTTGCGGCTGCTGCCCGACAGCGCGCAAGTTCGCGGGGAAATCCTCCTTGATGGCGTCGACATCTTGTCGATGAAGTGGGGCAGGTTACGCGCGGTGCGCTGGTCGCAGGCAGCTATCGTCTTTCAGGGCGCACTGCACGCCCTAAATCCGGTGCAGCGAATCGGTGATCAGATCGCCGAACCAATTAGGCTGCATCAGACGGTGCCTGAGAAGCAAATCAATGCCCGCGTGGGTGAACTACTGTCACAAGTTGGCCTGCCCGCCTCACGCGCGAAGTCGTATCCACACCAACTCTCTGGCGGGCAGCGTCAACGCGTGATGATTGCGATGGCTTTAGCATGCAAGCCAGCACTCATCATCGCCGACGAGCCGACAACCGCACTCGATGTGATGGTGCAGGCGCAGGTGCTTGACTTACTGACCGGGCTCGTGCGCGATGCAAGTGCGGGTCCAGATGGTGGCATGGGAATGATTCTCATTAGTCACGATCTTGGGGTGCTCGGCACCACCTGCGATCGCATCGCGGTTATGTACGCCGGACAAATCATTGAGTCTGGCCCGGCACTTGAAATTTTCGATAACCCAAAACACCCGTACACCAGAGCCCTTGCCGCTGCGTTCCCGCGGATTGGAGACCCCACAGCTCGCTATTCACCGACCGGGCTACCTGGTGACCCGCCATTCCCCGGTGACCTTCCGACCGGCTGCGCATTTCATCCGCGCTGCCCCATCGCCGTGGACAGCTGCCGCGATAGTGCGCCCGCGTTGGTGCAAGTGGTACCGCACCGCATGGCTGCGTGTTTCAAGGTGGACTCATGATCATCTCCGCGCAGGACTTATCAGTTTGCTTCGATGGCCGAGTACGTGCGGTTGATGGCGTTGACCTCGACATCCCTGCGGGCGAGATCCTCGCATTGGTCGGTGAATCGGGGTGCGGTAAGACCACCCTCGCTCGCACCCTGCTCGGCTTGGAGAAGCCGACTTCAGGAACGGTGTCTTTCGAAGGGCAGCCACTTTCGTATTCAACGAAGGCGCTGAAGAAGTACCGGTCACAGGTGCAGTTGATTTTGCAAGATCCCTTAGGCGCCCTGAACCCGAGGCACACTGTCTACGACGCCGTCGCAGAAGGTTTGCGGGTGCAGAAAATACCCGGCGACGAAACCGCTCTGGTTGCAGATGCACTCTCGCGTGCCGGGCTCAGGCCACCGGAGCGCTTCTTTATGCGCTTCCCTCATGAACTATCTGGTGGCCAGCGGCAGCGCGTGGTAATCGCCGGTGCCCTGGTACTTAGTCCGCGGGTGCTGATCGCCGATGAGCCGGTCTCCAGCCTTGACGCATCGGTGCGCGGTGAAATCCTCAATCTATTGCTTTCACTTCGTGACGATTTGGGGCTGACGGTGCTTGTGGTAACCCATGACCTAGGCCTGGCCTGGAATATCGCCGACCGAGTGTCGGTGATGTATCTAGGGCGGATTGTCGAAAGTGGACCGACCGCCGAGGTGCTTACCAATCCACAACACCCCTACACGCAGGCACTCCTCTCGGTAGTACCCGATATCTCACGAACCGCACCCATCGTGCTGACTGGTGAAACACCTGATCCGACCCGTATCCCCAGCGGGTGCCGATTCCATCCGCGTTGCCCAGTGGCGATGGAGCAGTGCAGCAAAACCACGTTGCCTATCCTCATCCCATCTCGAGGCCACGCAGCAGTCTGCCTTCGTATTTCTGATAGTGACTGATAGCGTCCGGCCTCGTACCCAACGCCGCAAAACCGAACTCCCGAAGGGAAACCAGTGCAATCATTTCGCGTCGTAGTAATAGGCGGGGGAATTACTGGTACGAGTGTGCTCTACCACCTGGCCCTAAAGGGTTGGACCGATATCGCGCTCATCGAACGCACCGAGCTGACCGCTGGCTCAAGTTGGCACGCTGCTGGCGGGTTCCACGCGATCAACAACGACACGGTCGTGGCGGCGCTGCAAAGTTACACGATTTCGATGTACCCAAAAGTGGCCGAGGAGAGCGGCGTTGACATCGGTCTAAAGCTATCCGGTGGTATTGAGCTCGCATGTACGCCCGAGCGCTTGCGCTGGCTCAAGGCCGAGGTCGCCTGGCACGAAATGATGGGCCACGAGGGCGTACGCCTGATGGACGTTGATGAAATTGTTGATCTAGTGCCGATCGTCAACCCCGAGGGTTTGGCCGGTGGCCTTTTTGATCCTGACGAGGGCAACCTGGACCCAAATGGCGCGGTTTACGCCTACGCCGGTGCGGCCCGAGGGCGCGGCGCCACGATCATCACGCACAACAGAGTGCTCGGCATGAAGCGAACCCGCGCTGGGTGGGAGCTAGACACCGAGCAGGGCCCGATCCTGGCCGAACATGTGGTGAATGCAGCCGGCATGTGGGGGCGCAAGGTCGGGAACATGGTCGGTATGAACCATCCGGTTACCCCAATCCTGCATCACTACCTGGTTACCGAAGACGTACCCGAGATCATGGCGATTGATTGGCCGATGCCAGCGGTTACCGATCTTGAAGGCTGGACCTACCTGCAACGCGAACAAAATGGCGCGGTGCTCGGTGTCTACGAATCAAACCCCGCGCACTGGCATCCCGAAGGTGCCCCTTGGGATTTCGGCGCAAAATTGTTTCCGCCCGATATTGACCGCATTGCCACCGAGTTGGAGATTGGTTTCGCGCGCTTCCCGGCACTTGCAACTGCCGGCATTAAACGCTGGGTGCATGGTGCTTTCGCCATCACCCCGGACGGCAATCCACTCGTTGGTCCGGTGCGGGGGCTGCCCGGGTATTGGGCCGCCGCCGGTGTCATGGCCGGCTACTCACAGGGCGCCGCTGTGGGCCTTGCCATCGCCAACTGGATCGTCGACGGCGACCCAGGCGATGACGTCTACGCCATGGATGTGGCTAGGTTCGGTGATTGGGCCGCAAATGACGACTACCTACTGGCGACCACCTACCAGTTTTATGCTCGCCGCTTCTTGACGACCTACCCACATGAGCAATTGCCCGCCGGACGACCACTTCATACGACACCGGCTTACGCAGATCTCAAAGCGGCGGGCGCACAATTCGGTGCCACCTGGGGCCTTGAGGTGCCACAGTTTTTTGCGCCCCTCGACTTCGAACATGTGCCGTCGCTGCAACGTGACAATGCCTTCGCACACATCGCCCGCGAGGTGGCGGCGGTTCGAAGTGACGTCGGTGCCTACGAGACCGGCGTCTACTCGCGCTACCAGGTCAGCGGGCCCGGTGCCGCCGCCTGGCTCGATAACCTCCTGGCCGGCCGCATCCCCGCTGTTGGCCGCATGGGCCTGACCCCGATGCTGCATCCAAAAGGCACCCTCATGGGCGACTTATCGGTTACCCGCCTAGCCGAGGATCGCTTTTGGGTTATCGGCTCCTACTACCTCCAAGAATGGCACCAGCGCTGGTTCGCCGAACACTTAATCGATGGGGTAACAATCGAGAACTTCTCCGATGCTTGGCTCGGCTTCGCGGTTTCTGGGCCAAGGTCACGTGAGGTTGTCGCGGCTTTGACCGGCCAAGATATGTCGACCTTCCGATTCATGGACGCTCGCCTTGTCGATGACATGCTAATTGCCCGCATGTCACTTGCCGGTGAG
>SHUQ01000093.1 GCA_009694585.1 Candidatus Nanopelagicales bacterium
ACGCCGCTTTTGGTGGTCAAAGTTCACCTATTACTTCCCCATGGATTACCAAAGTTGAGATTTGCCATGCGCACTGCCTCAAGTTTTGACCCAATGGGGCATTGCCGTAATCCGTAACTTCACCCCGGAACGCCTGAACCCGAACTTTATTCGCCACTGCCTTAAATCCGCACTTGACCACACCCAGTTCCTTCACATTTTCAGCTAGGGGTGCGCTCTCAGCTAGCACGACTCAATACCATTGCCAACCATGAGCACTTCCGCAACAAAGCCCAAGTTGCCCGAGCAGCCCAGCATCGAGGGCATCGAGGCCAAGTGGGCGGGAGTCTGGGAGGCGCAGGGCACCTATCGCTTTGACCGCACCAAGACCCGTGAGCAAGTGTTCTCCATCGATACTCCCCCGCCAACGGTCAGCGGCTCGCTACACGTCGGCCACGTCTTCTCCTATACCCATACCGACTGCATTGCCCGCTATCAGCGCATGCGTGGCCTTGAGATCTTCTACCCGATGGGCTGGGACGACAACGGGCTACCGACCGAACGCCGGGTGCAGAACTACTTCGGGGTGCGCTGCGATCCCAGCCTACCTTACGATCCGGCTTTCACTCCACCAGCCGAACCCGATGCAAAACATCAAGTGCCAATCTCACGCAAAAACTTCGTCGAACTTTGTGAAAAGTTAACGGTGGAGGATGAAGTTGTATTCGAAGAACTCTGGCGTCGCATGGGGCTTTCAATTGACTGGAGCCAGACTTATCAAACAATTGATGCCAATTCCCAGCGGGTGAGCCAACTTGCTTTCTTGCGCAACCTCAAGCGCGGTGAGGCTTACCAGTCCGAGGCACCAACACTTTGGGATGTCACCTTCCGCACCGCGGTGGCGCAAGCTGAACTTGAAGACCGCGAACGCCCGGGCGCTTACCATCGAATCGGGTTCGGCAAGGCATCTAACCCAGATGAAAAAGTCTTTATCGAAACTAGCCGACCAGAGTTAATCGCCGCCTGCGTCGCCCTGGTTGCAAACCCAGATGATGAGCGTTACCAACCACTTTTCGGCACTACCGTCACCACCCCGCTCTTTGGCGTAGAGGTACCTATAGTTGCCCATCACCTAGCTGACCCAGAGAAGGGTTCTGGCATCGCGATGATCTGCACCTTCGGTGATCTAACCGATGTCGTCTGGTGGCGTGAGCTGCAATTGCCAACCCGCCCGATCATTGGCTGGGACGGCCGCATCTTGCCCGATGTTCCCGACTGGATCACCAGTGAAACCGGCAAAGGCAATTACCTAACCCTCGCCGGCGCTTCCAGTCACACCGCCAAGGAGCGCACAGTTGAACTATTGACCAGCAGTGGCGACATGGTTGGTGAACCGAAGCCGATCACTCATGCGGTCAAGTTCTTCGAGAAGGGTGACAAGCCACTTGAGATTGTCACAACGAGGCAGTGGTATATCGCAAATGGTGGGCGCAACCCAGCACTTCGCGACGAACTACTAGAGCGCGGACGCAATATCATTTGGCATCCGCCCCACATGCTCGTGCGCTATGAAAACTGGGTCGAAGGCCTAAACGGTGACTGGCTGATCTCGCGCCAGCGATTCTTCGGGGTGCCGCTCCCGGTTTGGTATCCCCTTGATGATGCCGGTAACCCCAACTACGACTCCCCGATTATTCCGAGTGAAGACCAACTGCCGATTGACCCAAGTAGCGATGCGCCCGCCGGTTACACCAATGCCCAGCGCGGAGTACCAGGTGGCTTCATGGGCGACCCCGATGTCATGGACACCTGGGCTACCAGTTCACTGACCCCGCAGATCGCCGGCGGGTGGGAGCGCGATGAGGATCTGTGGCAGCGCGTCTTCCCGATGGATGTACGCCCTCAAGCCCACGAAATCATCCGCACCTGGCTCTTTAGCAGTGTGGTGCGAGCTGATCTGGAAAATGATTGTGCGCCGTGGGCCCATGCTTCGATTTCCGGTTGGATTTTGGATCCGGACCGCAAGAAGATGAGTAAGTCAAAGGGTAATGTGGTCACGCCAATGGGTTTGCTGGACGAGTATTCCTCCGATGCGGTGCGCTACTGGGCAGCATCTGGGCGCCCAGGCACCGACACCGCATTTGATGTCGGCCAGATGAAAATCGGTCGTCGCCTTGCAATCAAGATTCTCAATGCCAGCAAATTCGTCTTAATGCTCGAAGCCACCGAGAATGACGCCGCGATCACCGAGCCGGTCGACAAAGCCCTGCTCGCCCGCCTCGCAACCACTGTGCAAAGTGCGACCGCGGCATTTGATGACTTCAACTACGCCAAAGCCATGGAAGTCACCGAGTCGTTCTTTTGGAACTTCACCGATTATTACGTCGAGTTGATCAAAGAGCGCGCCTACGGGGCCCAAGGTGATGCCAAAGCCGAGTCGGCTAAGGCCACGCTAGCCACCACCCTTAAGACCTTGCTCGGGTTGTTCGCGCCGTTCATGCCATTTGTCACCGAAGAGGTGTGGAGTTGGTGGCAGGTGGGCTCGGTGCACCGCTCCACCTGGCCGGTAGCCGACCACCTAAGTGCCTTATCCCGAGGCCAGGACCCTAAATTGCTGGACGATCTGGCCGTTGCAATCTCCGGTATCCGGAAAACCAAGAGCGATGCCAATACTTCAATGCGGACCAAGCTCAGCCAAGCCACCATTACCGCACCCAGCGAGGTGATCGACCGCCTGCAATTGGCCGCCGAGGACATCAAGGCTGCTGGCTGCGTGGGCGAACTTCTCTTGCAAGTTGGCGACCCGGTATCTATTACCGCGGTGCTCGCACCGGACTAGCCGCACTCCGCTGATCACAGCCAATCAACATCGCCCCACGGACCCACGCCGACGGGGCCAGCCGAATTCAGGTAAAAAACTAGGCCAGCAAGTTCTCAGGTCTGACGACCACGAGCCCAGGAACGTTCATGCGAGCAAAGCCAATGTCGCGGGTCAAGAAGCGATCAGCGTGCGCAGCCGCGTGTCCCGCAATCAAATAGTCAGCGATGATCCGGCCACTCCTGCTCTTTCTTCCTCGAGCTTCACCCGCCGCGGCTGCGCTCGATTCCCCAATGTCTACATATTCGATCGTGAGTTTCTGCAAAATGGCTAGGGCCTCTGCAGCTGATCTGCAGCCTGCGGTGAATTCGGCAACTACTTCTGGTGAAATAATCAACGAACCTTCCCGCGCGCAACGCTCAACGGCGGCACGTGAGCTAGGGCCGTGAGTGAGATCCGCGCTCACAATGTCAATCAGGATATTGGAATCAACCGCGGTCGTTGTCACTGATCATCCCAAGCACGAACGGGCCGTAACTCTTGCATGATCTCATCGGTGGTGCGGCCACCTAAGTCAACGACTCCATAGACGCGGTCCCAGTCAATACCGGAATCGGCTTGAGGTTTTTTTCGACCTACGAATTCATTGCCCCGCACCTCAAACTCCAAAGGATCCCCCGGCTCAATCCCCAGAGCATCACGCACGTGCTTAGGAATAGTGATCTGCCCTTTACTTGACACGGTTCCGGCCACCTCCACAGAGTAAAGAAATAATTCGTGAAAGTAAAGATATTGGCGATCTAGGTCGCAGTTTGGCCGAATCAAGCTGCCCAATAAATGGGGCCAGCAACTTCTGTAGTGCCAATGGCAGCGCCAATGCCAACTGTGGAAATCTTGTCAGGTATCTGGCTAATTGCTAAAACGCAGGTGCGCAGGCACCAAAGCATCGGTCAGCAGAAATTGCGGGAAAACTAGGCGGACTTTTCCCCGCGCACCCGACGGGGAGCTTCACGCGGCACCAAGGTCGGATTAACGTTGTCGCGCACTACCTCGCCGGTTATGACAACCTTTGCAATATCGGAGCGACTAGGGACGTCATACATGACATGCAGCAGGACTTCTTCGAGGATGGCGCGCAGGCCACGGGCACCGGTGCCACGCAGCAACGCCTGATCGGCAATCTCGTCCAGGGCCTCGGGCTCGAATTCCAGCTCAACACCATCAAGATTAAATAGCCGCTGATACTGCTTAACCAGAGCGTTCTTCGGCTCGGTTAGTACGGCTACCAAAGCAGCGCGATCGAGTTTGGCTACCGAGGTGAAGACGGGCAACCGGCCGATGAACTCGGGGATCATGCCGAACTTCAGAAGATCTTCGGGCATCACATGCGAGAAAATGTCGTCGGGGTTGGTCTCCTTGGCTTCGACGCGCTCACCTTCGACGATGTCGAAGGTGAAGCCGACCCGCTTTTGGCCTAGCCGCTGTTCGATGATGTGGTCAAGGCCCGAGAACGCGCCGCCGACTATGAACAGCACATTGGTGGTGTCGACCTGAATGAACTCTTGGTGCGGGTGCTTACGCCCACCTTGGGGCGGAACCGACGCTGTTGTCCCTTCCAAAATCTTAAGTAGCGCTTGCTGCACACCTTCACCGGAAACATCGCGGGTAATCGACGGGTTCTCGCTCTTGCGAGCCACCTTGTCGATTTCGTCAATGTAGATGATGCCGGTCTCGGCCTTCTTGACGTCGTAGTCGGCTGCCTGAATGAGTTTCAGCAGAATGTTCTCAACATCCTCACCGACATAGCCGGCTTCGGTTAACGCGGTGGCATCGGCGATAGCGAATGGCACATTTAGCATTCGGGCCAAAGTCTGGGCCAACAAAGTCTTGCCCGAGCCCGTTGGGCCCAGTAACAAGATATTCGACTTGGCAAGTTCAACTTGGTCATCCTTGGGCTTTTCGCCGGCTTCGGCTTGCACGCGCTTGTAGTGGTTATATACCGCGACCGACAGCGATTTCTTGGCCAGATCTTGACCAATTACATACTGATCCAAGAATGCGTAGATTTCGCGCGGCTTGGGCAATTCGCCGAATTGCAGATCGCTGGCCTCGTGGAGTTCTTCCTCGATGATCTCATTACAAAGATCTATGCACTCGTCGCAGATATAAACGCCGGGCCCCGCGATTAGCTTCTTGACCTGCTTTTGGCTTTTACCGCAGAAGGAGCACTTGAGCAGATCGCCGCTCTCGCCAATGCGTGCCATGGCGGGGCTCCCTTCCATTAAGTGACGACCGCTCGCCAAAATGCCCAGTGGGGAACTGGACTACATGACCGTACCCTGTTGAGGCGGTGCACGCGCGGCATCGGCGCGCACTTAACTCTCAAGTGGGCCTTGAGGCTTATTAGACCTTGCGGGAGGCAATTACGGCGTCGATGATGCCGTATTCCTTGGCATCGGCGGCCGTCAGAATCTTGTCACGCTCGATATCCTTGGCGACTTCCTCCGGGGCGCGACCACTGTGCTTGGCCAGCATGCCTTCCATCTCAACGCGCATCCGCAAAATCTCGTTGGCCTGGATCTCGATATCTGAACCTTGGCCACCGCCTTCGGTGTAGGGCTGGTGGATCAAGATGCGCGCATGTGGCAGGGCAAAACGCTTGCCCGGGGTGCCGGCAGCCAACACAACCGCAGCAGCAGATGCGGCCTGACCAAGGCAAACCGTCTGGATCTGCGGCTTGACGAACTGCATGGTGTCGTAGATCGCCGTCATTGCAGTGTAGGAGCCACCGGGTGAGTTGATGTAAATCTGAATATCTCGATCTGGATCCATCGACTCAAGGCACAGTAACTGGGCCATGACGTCGTCCGCTGAAGCGTCGTCAATCTGCACACCCAAGAAGATGATGCGCTCCTCGAATAACTTGGTGTACGGGTTGTGGGTGCGCTCACCATTTGCATGACGCTCCCGAAACTCAG
>SHUQ01000094.1 GCA_009694585.1 Candidatus Nanopelagicales bacterium
ACGGCAACAAGTTGCTGCCAGGTCAGATACTTCTTGCCGTTCCAGGTTTCAATCCAGACCAAAGTTGAGCGCAGCCCCGGGCCCTTCGGCAAGGTCACGGCAACGTGCCCGCCATATTTGGCAACGTCGTCCTTTGTGCAATTTGTGACGACACTGGGATCGCAGTAAGCGTATATCTGTGCTTTCTTGCCATCGACCTTGAAGCTGTAGACGGATTCGCCAACGCCGATGTCAGAGCACATCGGGTTACCTTCTTCGATGGTGAAGCGAGCACCGGACTTCTTGCCATAGGTAGCGATAAGTGGTGATTCGACGCCATCGGGGCAATAAGTGAGGGATGTGAAGTTGGTGAGCTTTAGATTCGCGGTGTTGCCCGGCTGATAAACGGTGTAGCCAACACCGACCTGGTGATCTTCGTAATCGTTGCCAGAACCCATGGCCAGGGCGGGTGCTGCCAGACCGGCGGTCAAAGTAAGTGCAGCGAATGCGGTGGCGAGGATTTGCACGCCGTGGATTCGCATTTTGGGTCCCTTGCTCGACTGAATGATTGTCGACGATACCGAAAGCAGCGGGGCCTACCTCCACTTTAGGCCCCGCTGCTCGACTCGATTAACCGGTTTTCATACCTGCCGGCCTAAGCCGGAACCACCTTGGCGACTTTGGCGGCGGTCTGCACCCAGGCGCTGCCGTTGTCGGTGTAGCCGGCGGGCATGACATCTTTCTTGGTCCAGGCCGAGCCGTTGTCGGTGTAGCCGGCGGGCGCCTGATCCTTGACCTGGTTGGTGCCCTGCTGGCGGGTTTCGTAAACCGCGGTGTATTCGTAACAGGTGTTTCCGTAGAGCGTGCCCCAGCCGCAGGCGTTGCCATCGAATGGATGTGAGCGCTCGGTGGTGCCAACCTGCACCTGCACGTAGTTCGGCTCCTCGTGGTAGGTGTAGCCGATGGAGGTGTAGGTGTAGGCGCTCGTCTTCTCGCAAACCCCGCTACCGGTTTCGGTATAGGCATCCGGGCAGACGTAGATGGTGCGGGTGCTTGGTGCGGCCGGGACCGGCGCGGGAGCCGGCGCTGGCGCTGGTGCCACTGGGGTGACCGGCTTGATATCGGCCGGTTTTTCAACCGGCTTAACCTCAACAACAACTACTACCGGCTCGGCCGCGACAGCGCTCTTAATGCCGGTGATGTCGGCAAGTGAGCGCGCCATGCGGGCCACCGTCGACTTACCGGTGCCGATCGAGTTCTTCGGCGTGATGGTGAACACATACAAGGTGTCAGGGTCCAAGCCCGTCAAGGTGGCGGACTTCAAGGCGGTGTTGCTGCGCGCGGCGGTGCCGGTGACTTCGGAGGTCACGGTCTTACCTGACCCTGCTGCGGGCTTCGCGGTGATGACATAAGTAACGCCGGCCCCGCCGTTGGTCTTGGTGGCAAGGTGCGCCCAGTTGAGATTCACGGTGTTGTTCTTTGACGTAGCACGCACGACGAGATCAGTTGCCGAGCCGACCGCGTTAACCGGGGTGGCCGAGCCGATGATCTTGCCGTCATGCACGACGACATAGGTCGCACCGGCGATGAGATTAGAAAAGGTAACTCGACCCGACTTATCCGGTGATTTGGTGAACGGGGTCGTGCTACCCGCGCCGGAGCGGGTGACGATGGTGACATTTGAGCCATGCACTTCGGTGACCGTCAACCCGCGTGGGGTGTTGGTCAAAAGTGCAGGCTGGGCAGCAGTTTGTGCTGCCGCGACGACGGTGCCGGGGGATTCAGCGGCGTATGCGGTGGTGGCGAACCCGATGGCGGTCAAACCGATTGCCAGGGCCAAGGTGGTGCCGCTCAGGGCGGCTATTACGTTGCGCATCATGTCTGGATTGTTGCCCGACACGCCAAAGAGCTAAACCTACGATTTTGCGAATTGTGGAAAAGTCAGCGTTTTGTGTTAACGGTGAGTTCTCCTGTTGCGAATGTGACGTATGGGCTGAAAATATTTACGTCCAAGGCATCATTTAGGAAGTCTGCCATCAAGGTATTGGCCACCCGCAAAGTCATTCCCCGATAAATCGTGGTACGGGTATAGGCGCCATAAATATTGGACTTGGTCGCGATTGACTTAATGACGAAGATGCGCCGGTTGATGCCCCCTTGCGTAACGCAATCCACGACTTTGGCCTTGGTATCGATCACCGGGGTCGCGCAGTTCACGAAATCACCGGTGTCGACATTGGTGAACCGAAAACCACCCCCGGCAAAATTCGCGCTGCCGTTAACGGCGACGATCGGCAGCGTGACCTCGGCAAATGTATTGGTGAAATTGCTGATGACTGAGCCAGGTGAGACTCCGGTGATGTGGACGTCGGCTGACTCCCAGGTCGGCAAGATGCCATTGGCGGTGCGGAAGACGAAGGAGCCGTTCGCGGTGGTGGTGGTCCGCGGGGCGCTGGCTGGGCCAGCTTGGCCGGTGGTTGCGGCGCCGGGCGCACTAGTGGTGGTCACGAGGGTCGCGGTGGTCGCGGCGATCACCAAAGCCCAGATCGCAGGTCGCCTTCGTCGCAGATTCATCTTGGGGTAAGGATAGGCCCTGTGACACCGTCTCCAGCCGCCGCGGCGGTCCGGTACCAAGTTATTGGCCCGGTGGCCACCTTGACTTTCAACCGCCATGAGCAGCGCAACCGGCTGACCCCCGCAGCCATGGCCCTAACCCGGGCCCATCTGGAAACCGCGACCCGCGACGAGGCCGTGCGCGTGATCGTTCTCACCGGCGCGGGGAGCACTTTTTGCTCGGGCGCAGATCTAGTGGCCGCGGTAACTGCTGATGCTGCTGACGGCGGCCCCGGGGCCGGCGGCGCGAACTTCACCGGCACCGGCCCGGCCGAACTTGTCTCGTTGCTCAAAGCTTTGCTGGACTGCCCTAAACCGACCATCGCTCGCGTCCAAGGCCATGTAGCGGCCGGCGGCACCGGCATCGTAGCCGCCTGCGATATCGCAATCGCATCGGCTGATGCGAAATTCGCCTTCGCCGAAGTACGCCTCGGTCTGGCGCCGGCCGTGATTTCAGTGGTGTGCCTTGCGGTGATGCAGCGCCGCGATGCACAGGAGTTGCTACTCACCGGTGATCGCGTTGATGCAGCTCGGGTGTTGCGCGCCGGGCTGATCACCTCGGTCGTTGCCGCGGAGTCGGAAACTCCTGGTGCCCTAGACGCCGAAGTCGAACGCTACGCCGCGATGTTCGCAAAGTGCGGGCCCTTGGCGCTCGCGCATACCAAGGAACTACTGCGGCGGGTACCGACGATGTCACGTGATGGCGCCTTTGACTGGACAAGTGAATTATCCGCCGGGATTTTTGCCTCGGCGGAGGGCATCGAAGGCATGACGGCATACTTGACCAAGCGACAACCAACTTGGGATCAAACAACTTCTTAGGTTTTGACCGGTTGGCACCGGTACCGACCTAGCCGCGAATAATCGCGTTGCTCGCGAGCGATAGCTGCGGCCCGGTTGCAGCGCGCACCTCATCGACGCTGACTCCCGGTGCGGTCTCGACAAGCAATAGACCACCCGGGGTGACGTCAATGACCGCCATCTCGGTGATGATTCGATTAACAACCTTTTTACCGGTTAGTGGTAGTGAGCACTCGTCGACGATCTTGTGGGTGCCATCACGCGCGACATGCTCCATCATGACGATGACCAACCGCGCACCATGCACCAGATCCATCGCACCACCCATGCCCTTGACCATCTTGCCGGGGATCATCCAGTTGGCGAGGTCGCCCGCGGTTGATACCTGCATGGCGCCGAGCACCGCTGCGTCGATATGACCGCCGCGAATCATCCCGAAACTGGTGGCCGAATCGAAGAACGAGGCGCCAGGGAGCACCGTGACAGTCTCTTTACCGGCATTGATCAAATCTGGGTCGACGTGGCCATCCTCGGGGTAGGGGCCGGTACCGAGAATCCCGTTTTCACTTTGCAAAATAACGTTGACGCCGGCGGGTAGATGGTTGGGGATCAAGGTCGGCAGGCCAATGCCGAGGTTTACATACTGGCCGTCGGTTAGTTCTTCACCGACGCGGGTGGCCATCTCTTCGCGGGTCCAGGTCATGAGGGATTCCTAACGGTGCGGCGCTCGATGCGCTTTCCGGCGACTTGCTCAGGGGTCAGAACGACTATGCGCTGCACGAAGACACCGGGCACATGCACCTGCTCGGGATCAATTTCACCGGGCTCTACGAGTTGCTCTACTTCGGCGATCGTGATGCGCCCTGCGGTGGCGGCCAGTGAGTTGAAGTTACGTGTCGCTTTATTGAAAACCAGATTACCGGTGGAGTCGCCGATGCTCGCGCGCACAAACGCGAAGTCGGTGGTGATACCGCGCTCGAGCACGTACTCGCGCAGCTTCCCACGCACCTCGAACTCACGAACCTCTTTCGGCGCGGAGGCAATCGCCACGGTGCCGTCGGCGTTGTGACGAAGTGGCATACCACCTTCGGCGACAAAAGTGCCGACCCCCGCAGGGGTGAAAAAGGCAGGAATACCAGCACCTCCGGCACGAAGGCGTTCGGCGAGAGTGCCCTGCGGCACCAACTCAACTTCGAGTTCACCGGTCAGGTATTGACGTTCGAACTCCTTATTTTCGCCGACGTAGGACGAAGTCATGCGGGCGATCAACCCGGCGCGTAGCAGTAAGCCAAGGCCCCAGTCATCGACCCCGCAGTTGTTACTTACGACATCAAGTCCGGTGGGTTTGTTTTCGAGTAGTGCGCTGATGAGGGTGTCAGGGATACCAGATAGCCCGAACCCGCCGACGGCGATGCTCGACCCACTGGAAATATCGGCGACCGCTTCGCGAGCGGATGCCACCACCTTGCTCATGACTCTTTGACCTTTCGTTAGGTGTTGCGCTTACAGCAGTTCGAGAATAGTGGCATTTGCCATGCCGCCACCTTCGCACATCGTCTGCAGACCGTACTTGATGTTATTGCGACGCATGTGATGGAGCATGGTAGTCATTAGGCGTGCACCCGATGCACCGAGTGGGTGGCCCAGGGCGATAGCGCCGCCATTTGGGTTGGTTAAGGCCCGGTCAGCGCCGATCTCTTGGTACCAAGCACCAAGCACCGCGGCAAATGCCTCATTAACTTCGAAGGTGCCGATATCGGAAAGCGAAAGCCCGCTGCGCTGCAACGCTTTCTTGGTAGCTGGGATCGGGCCGGTCAACATAATGATCGGGTCAACACCGGCGAGGGCAAAGGTATGGAAGCGGGCCAGTGGCTTGAGCCCGAATTCGCGGGCTTTCTCTGATGAGGTGATGAGCAGTGCAGCGGAGCCGTCGGAGATTTGTGAGGCGTTACCGGCGGTGACAACCCCGCCTTCCTTGAACGGGGTCTTCAAGCCCGCCAGCGACTCCAAGGTAGTGCCCGCCCGGATACCCTGATCTGCGGTCACGATGCCATTCGCGGTGGTGATCGGGATGATCTCGTCATCAAAAAGTCCGGCTGCCGTGGCGGCAGCGGCACGCTCATTGGAGGTAACCGCTATCGCATCTAGATCACCGCCTTTTAGGTGCCACTGCTCGGCGATCATTTCGGCACTGATGCCTTGGCCGACCAAGCCACCGTTATAACGATCAATCATGCGGGGGCCA
>SHUQ01000095.1 GCA_009694585.1 Candidatus Nanopelagicales bacterium
CTGCAGTCTCCTGCTGATGTCAATGTGACGGTCATTGCGTTCCAGCAGTGGCAGCAATCGCAAGTTGATGCATGGATCAGTGCTCTAGCGGCAAGCGGCATCCCCGAATCCCCGTTCAATATGCGCGAGATGAAGTCATGCATCTTGGAGCTGCCGGTGCTTTCCGGCAAGTTCAAGTTGGCGCGTCGCTTCATCGACGGCGGCATGGCCGCGAGCATCAAGAACCCCATCGTCTTAGCGCGCACGATTACCATCTATGGGTCGGTAGGCGATTTTCGCCAGAGCCTAGGCATTACCTCAACAAATGATGTTTCAGTGCGAGTAGTAACTCGAACTGGTGAAGTCAGTTGGGGGACGACCGGGGCGGTTAATGCGGCCGAGGTAGGACAGATTTGCGAACTAGTGGCGGCAAATCCGCGTTGACCTAGTCAAGGAGTTCACCGGTGCAGTAGGTTTCTCTAACGTGATTTGGGAGGCAAGATGAGCGGGTTGGTGCGCTCGATTTTGGTTGCAGTCGCAAGTTCAGCACTGGTGCTCGTCGGGGTGACAACTGCGCGGGCAGCAGGGGTCCTCTCGGCTACCCCGACGACAATTGCCGGGGCGACGATTGATGTCACCACGCCGACTGCAAGTTCACCCCCCGGTGTCTCACCTGAGGTCTACTACGACGCTGCTACCGGCACCTATTACCTCTATACAACCAACATCCCGACCGGTGTCTATACCAGCACCGATGGCAGCAATTGGACGGCTGTCGCCGGCGCGGCCATGCCCCAAGGGTTCGACTGGTCTGTGGTGAAAATGGGCGCGGGTGATTACCGCCTCTACTACTCATCCATGAATCCGAGGGTGCCGGCAACTGTTTCTTGCTCGAACCAGCGCAAGGACTTCCACTATGCGACGTCCTCAGATCTGTTGCATTGGACAGCGCAGCCGCAAATCCTGCTCGATGACATCGGCTGCGGGGTACCGCATGTGCTGCGCAAGACCGATGGCAGTTACCTGCTCTACTGGAACACCATTACTGAGAAGCACGGTATTCATATCGCGACGTCACCAGATGGCCTCACCTGGACGAAGTTAAGCGGGGTCATCGCCGATGATTCGGATCTGGTCGACCCGGCGCCTTTGCAAATGCCCGATGGCACCTTCTTGATGATTGGGTCGACCACGGGCAGTGGTGGCTCAAACCAGCAACTTCGCATACTGAGTTCGGCGGACGGTTTAACTTGGAGCCTGCGCAGCTCTGCGCTCTATGCGCCGGCTGGCATCAGCGTGCTGGATCCATCGGTTGAACTGATCGGTGAGCAACTTCGGGTTTGGTTTGGCTATACGCAGGGCAATGACCACTCGGCCTCGCGGATCGCCAGCGGCCTGCTGACCCTGAAGGCGGGGAAAGTAGACACCGCCAAACCAGCGGCCAGCTCAGGTAAGACCCTTGGGCCATGCACAAAGGCCGGGGTGAAAGTCACAAAGAAGGGCGTGACAGCCGTGTGCACCAAGGTCAAGGGCAAGCTCGTTTGGGTCGTTAAAGCGTAACGGCCCCAGCTTAAGGGTGCCTGTACCCTCGCGCTGACCAGAACGGAAGTGGGCGGCAGCAGTGAAAAACCGTCCTCGCACCCGCTGGGTAGGATAGGAAGCCAAGGGTCGGGATGTGAGGCACCACTTTCATGCTTTCATTCGTCCTCTGGGTCGCTAGCTCAATGGTAGAGCTGCGGACTTTTAATCCGTAGGTTCGGGGTTCGAGCCCCCGGCGACCCACCGGCCATTCTTCCTTGCAAGGCAACGGGGGGCCCGTGATGTCATCACTCCGCCTGCGAATAGTCGTTAGCTAGCAAGCCAAATACCAAATGGGCAACTCGTGCTAGTTCCGAGATCGGGGCACTCGTTTCTTTTTCAGGAACCTAAAGATTTGGCGTCGTCGATAGTTATGTTCTTGGATTCAGATTCCTGATCTGGTGCAACTGTGCGGCGGCGCACTAGTGCTACCCCGAAAGTGGCGAGAGCGAACCCGGCCAGTGCTAACAGTGATAGCTGCTCACCGAAAAGTAGATAGGCCTCGATTAAAGTCACCGGCGGTACTAGGTAATACAGGCTCGATACGCCGGTGGCGGTGCCAACGCGAAGGAGCCAGAACATCAGTAATACCGCACCAATTGACAGTGCGATGATCAGCCAAGCTAGTGCTCCGATGAAGGCCGGTGTCCAATCGATGACGATATCTTCGGTTAACAAAGCGAGCGCCGTTAGCGCGATCGCAGCCGCTGCATATTGGATTGCGGTACCGGGCAGCAGCGAGATACTCGTCCCGTAACGCTTTTGCAGCACCGTTGCGACCGAGGATGAGATGAGTGCGACAAATGCCGCAAGCACTGCCCCGGGCGGGTAGTCGCCGGGGTTGCCCTGGTGCAGTAGTCCTGGGGCTAAAACCATGATGGCTCCGATTAGACCAAGGACGATCCCGAGCCATTGACGCATGACGAGATGCTCACCGAGAGCTGGGCCGGCAAAAACTGCAACTAGAACTGGTTGCAGGCAAACGACGAGCGCGGTCACGCTGACCGGTAAACCCAAACCGATCGCAACGAAGACGCCGCCGAGGTACCCGGCATGAAGCAGCAAACCGATAACAGCGGATCGGCTGTAGGCGTCAGCTGTTCTTGGCCAAGTGGAGCGCAGCAGCAGTGCGAGCAGCGCTAGAACAACAGCCGCGATAACTAGCCGGATGGCAAGTAGAGCGAATGCTGGCGCGTACGGCAGGCCGTACCTGGCTCCGACAAAGCCGGTGCTCCATAGCAGCACGAACACTGCTGGCGCAGCATAGGCCAGCAGACGATTCATAGCCGAAGGCTAACGGTGTCGCCAGTTTGGTCTAGCCTGGAATGGCCAATTCGGTGAGTCGCCGATGAGTGATTAAATGGCATATGACCTATCGGCCGCTGACGCGTTGTCGTAGAGCTCTTGTGATCGTCGGGCTGGTCGCTGCGCTCGTGAGTGCATGTGGTCGTGGAGCTGCTGCACCACAGGGGGCTGATGACTCCCTCGGTCTGTTGATCATTGCGCCGGAGGAACGTGCGGCGATGGCGGAGATCGCAGGGGATTCCCTCACCGGTGGGTCGATCAGCCTCGCCGACTACCAAGGCCAATTGGTCGTGCTGAATGCCTTTGCCTCATGGTGTACTCCGTGCCAGCAAGAACTGCCGGTGCTGGCCGTTGGTGAAGAGAAGTATCCGCAGGTGCAGTTCGTGGGGCTTGATGTGCAAGACAATGATGAGGCCGCGCTCGGGTTCTTGGCGGCCAAGGATGCGACCTATCCGGTGATCAAGGACCCGGCGGGGGAACTCCTCGCGAAGTTCACGATCAATCCGGCCAATGGCCTCCCGGTCACTTTCTTCATTGATGAACAGGGCAAGGTGGCCGGGCGAATACTTGGGAAAGTGACTGCCGCGAGTCTTGCTGCTGCGATAAAATCGCTTACGTGATGTCAGTATTTCGTCAGCACCTATACTCAATCGCCCAACGGCAGTGAGTCACGGCAGATGAATGGAGTAAAAGATGGCTGACGAAATCATTGAAATCGGCGAAGATGTTGAAGTAGATATTGTTCTTGACGAATCGGGTATGCCAATCGGAGCAATTGTTGATGATCTGATCGTGGCAACTGGCGTCGTAGGTACTGTTGTCGACGAGACGGTAGATGTACTGGACGCGGACGGAAATATCGTACTAGAAGACGAAATAGTTTCGGTCTTTGACGCTGACGGCCAACTCTTAGAATCCGAAGAATCCATCACCATAGTCGACTAAGACAGAGCTTTCGCTACGCTGGGGGAATGCTAAAAGGAATTGATCCGCTCCTAAGTGGTGAGCTATTGAAGGTACTGGACGACATGGGCCACGGCGACCAGTTGCTGCTTTGTGATCGAAACTATCCTGCCGTGGCTTCGGGGCGCCCGGTTGTTCGGTTAGGCGAAGTTTCGGTGCTACGTGCCGCGCGGGCGATCTTCAGCGTATTGCCACTCGACAGTTTTATTAGCCACCCGCTGGAGCGCATGGAAGTAAATGATGATCCGAGCACGACGACGCCATTGCAAAATGAGTTATTGGCACTTGCGAGCAAAGCGGAAAGTCGCTCCCTTGAATATGGGGTGATTCCGCGACTTGACCTTTACTCACGGGCAAAATCGGTTTTTGCTGTCGTGCATACCCTCGAAGCGCAGCCTTATGGATGTTTTATCTTCCCAAAGGGCGTTATCTTTGATTGAGGTAACACCGTTAGGGGTTACCCACTGAAGATTGCTAGGGGCAGTGATGCGCAGTTTTAGTCGCACGGCACTCGCGAGTCCACTTGCGTTGGCCTTGGCGCTGGCTTTGGGTAGCGCGGCCGCGCTACCGGCGCAGGCCGACTCCGGTAAGCCCGCCGACATGGTGCTGAATTCATTGCCGGTCTCCGTTGAGATGGGATCAGGGTATGCGCGGTCACTATTTCGACATTGGACAGACCGTGATGGTAACGGGTGTGATACCCGCAAAGATGTCTTGATTGAGGAAGCAATTTCTGGTCGAGTAGTCGGCTGCACCGTCGTAGGCGGAGTATGGCAATCGGCTTATGACGCGGTTACCACGTCGAACTCGAGTACTTTCGACGTTGATCATCGGGTACCACTAAAAGAGGCATGGGATTCTGGTGCTTGGCGATGGTCAGCTTCAACTCGTGAGGCATTTGCGAATGACCTGGGGTATGCACAGTCGTTGATCGCGGTTAGTGCGTCATCGAATCGCTCGAAATCTGATCGCGATCCGGCCGACTGGTTACCCAAGTACGACGTCTGCACCTATATCAAAACGTGGATTGCGGTTAAATACCGATGGCGACTAGCGGTTGATACCACCGAGAAGTCGGCGCTGCAGCGGATTATCGGATCATGCCCGGCACTGATGGTGGTGCCTGACCTAGCGAACGTCACCACGGATCCCAATGCTGGACGCCCGAGTTCACAGAATTTGGTTACGCCTAGTCCTGGCGGGGCAAGTGGTGGCGCCATTGATCCGCGCTTTGGTACCTGTGGCGAAGCAATCGCTGCTGGCTACGGGCCCTATGTTGTCGGCCGCGACGACGAGTACACCTGGTACATCGATCGTGACAAAGACGGAGTCGTCTGCGAACGCTAGCCTTCGTCGGGGCGCAGTTTGCGTAGCGACATCACCAAAGCCACGACCCAGCCGACAAGCGTCCAACCGAGCAGTAGATCCACCAAGCCAACACTGACATGGGTGCGCAGATCACGTACCGCAGCAATGGCCCAAGGCAACAGATAGCCTCCGGTGAGGATTGCGAGCACCACCGCGAGGACTTTGGTGAAGGTACTTGTCTGGTAGCGATCCCTCACCTATAGAAAGACAGTTTGCTCGGTGGCGGACGAATCCGAGGTGCCGGGCGGGTGCATCGTTGAGTCGCTCATGTGTAGGACATTAACCTGTCACCATGACACTGGTCGCCGGGGTCGATTCATCCACCCAATCCGTCAAAGTCGTTATCCGTGACGCCGACACCGGCGCTTGGGTTCGCGAGGCCCGGGCACCTCATCCCGAAGGGACCAGCGTGGATCCGGCCACCTGGTGGTCGGCGTTGCA
>SHUQ01000096.1 GCA_009694585.1 Candidatus Nanopelagicales bacterium
CGCGCGGCAGGCGCGGTACGAATCCAAATGCATGTCTTCGTCATCGGGCACCAGCCAGGATGACTGCTTTGCAACGACCACCCCGCGCGGTCGATCAACATAAAGAAATTGGCCGTGTATCCCAATGCCCATGACCACATCTGGGTCTTCACCTGGTTTATAGCAAAATGATCGATAGACGCCTTTGCGGAATAAATCCTTGAAGTCACCTGCTGCCCACTGCTCAGCGCTGCCATTGTTATAAACATCTGAGAGAAACCCTGGGTCGATAACACCCATCCCACCATCACGAATCATCATGCCAAATCGCGCCATGTCGCGCGGGATGACCGACAGCCCACCCGCCGCGCGCGGTGACCCTTGACGATCGACGGTGATGTGCGCCGGGGCCTCGGTTCCAATTTTCGACCAGATGTATTTCGACAGCGCTGTCGCATAAGGCATGCCACTTGCTGCTTCGATTACCCAGCCAACAAGATCCGTGGTCGGCGACAGGTAACGAAATGACTTGTCATGTTCGCCTTCCTTCTTGCGTGATGCAATGAAGTCATGCAAATCAGGTGCCCCAAGAGGCGCCGGATACCAGCCAACCGAATGTCGGTACGCAATGATGTCGGGCCCCGGTGAGTAGTCCTCTTCGAATTGATAACTCACCGCCATGTCCAGCAAATTACGAACAGTCGCACCTGCAAATCCACTGCCCTCAACCTCTGGCACATAGTTCGTAACCGGTGCTTCAACATCAATCAAGCCGTCTTGCACCAGGGCACCAACCAGCATCCCGGTCACCGACTTTGTCACACTGAATATCAAGTGCGGCTCGACATCTACGACACCCGGTGCCAACCATTCGAAAACTAAATTCTCGCCCTGCACCGCGGTGAATGAATCGGTGTTCGTCGAACTAAGGAAATCAACAACAGCCTGCGGGCCCTGATGGAAGTCCACGACTAGTCCACCAAGTGCAGACTTGATATCGCGCGTTAGAACGCGCGGTGTTGCAGCTGGGTCAACTTGCGCTGTCGGGATGAGTTCACGCACATGCCGAAAGGACCAAAAGGTATGGTCGGGTGCCATCCAATTGGCAAGGGTGGGCCGCGTCATGCCTTCAGTATGGTCCAGCGCCGAAAAATACGGCACTAAAGTTCAGCACTGCTCTCGCTTAGGGGCGCGCCCGAAGAGATTCGAACTCCCAACCTTCTGATCCGTAGTCAGATGCTCTATCCGTTGAGCTACGGGCGCTTGGTAACCTGCGAAGTATAGCCGTTCAAAAGGCATCCAGATCCGCACCTCGGTAACCTGCGCACGTGGGCTCCAAAATCGCCAATTCGAGGCAGCGCCGAACCTTGCTCATCTTGACGGCAATCATGGTCTGGGTCGCCCTGATGGGTGGCGGAATCGCGATGGCCGCAGACACCCCAAGTGGTCCACCGCCGTGCGGTAACACCAACCCACCCTGCCAACTCGGTGATGGAGGCCAGGAAGGCAAATCAGGTAACGGCGGATCCAGCGGCGGTGATGCACCCACGGTCTCAATTGGCTCCGCGGATTTAGCGGTGGGCAAAGCCGTGAATGTACCAATTACTATTGCCGGCACGGACAAAGTCGATGACACCGAAGTGGTCGAATTCATCGTTACGGTGACCGGTGGCACCGCTGCGATCCCCGGTGGTTCAAGTGGCCAGTCCGCATCAATTAGCGTACCTTTAAACTCAATTCGAAATAACCTCGCCAACACCACCGCAACTGAAGCTGGCCCGGTAACGGTCAGCTTCCGCGGTTACCCAGTTGACCAACCAAATGAAGGAATAAGTAGTTCACTGACTTTGACGGCAACCGGTGAGCCGTCGCCTACTCCTACTCCTACTCCGACACCTACCCCCACCCCATCACCCACAAAACAAGAGAAGTAAGAATCACTCATGGAGCCAACTCGTCGCCAATTTCTCACCGGTGCCTGCGCCCTAGTGGGGGCCGGACTCGGTGCCGCACTACTCGCCGACTCGGCCGATGCGGCCACCGGCATCAAGCGAAAAAAGAACGGGCAAGTCGAAGTCACGGTCGCGCAAATCCCAGGCTTGCAGCAAGTAAATGGCGTAGTGAACCTCGGTACCGTCAAAGGTATTCCAACAGCGGTGGTGCGCACTGGTCCATCGACTTACACCGCGTTGAACCTGCGCTGCCCCCATGCCGGAGTCACTTTGCGTGATACCGGCAGTGAATGGCTCTGCCCGGCGCACGGATCCCAATTCCAACTCGATGGCGCCTTCATCAGCGGGCCAGCGGGCCAAGCCCTCGCACCGGTGCGGAGTCGGTTCACCTATGGGGTCATAACTGTCGGCTAGGCCCGATTGTTTCGGGCCAGAAATGGCGGAGGCGGGGAGATTTGAACTCCCGATGGGCGTTAAAACCCAAACCGCATTAGCAGTGCGGCGCCATAGACCGGACTAGGCGACGCCTCCACGCTGGTACCTTGAATTCCTGACCTATTGGTTCGTACTTGGGTCGTGCCTTCGGTCTGGCCATCTGCGGTACAGCGCGCTAAGAGTATCGGGTGTGGTAACGCACCTCGGCAGGCATCGGGCACACTTGGATCTTGTGACCACCACATTGGCAATTGACTGCGGCGGCGGCGGTATCAAGGGTTCGGTCCTTGACGAGTCGGGCACCATGCGGGCCCAACCGATCCGGGTGCCAACCCCCTACCCGATGCCAACAGCCCTGTTTGTCAAGACTTTGGTAGAACTAGCCGCAACCTTGCCTACCGCTGATCGGGCCACTGTGGGCCTACCCGGCATGATCCGCCACGGGGTGGTCGTCACCACTCCCCACTACGTCACCCGCTCTGGGCCGCGCACCCGGGTGCTGCCCGAATTGGTTTTGGAGTGGGAGGGTTTCGACGCTAAGACCGCCCTCACCGCAGCCCTCGGCTGCCCCACGATCGTGTTAAATGACGCAGAGGTGCATGGCGCCGGAGTAGTAGCCGGGCAAGGGCTCGAAGTGGTGCTGACATTGGGTACCGGTTTGGGTTCAGCTGTTTATGACGGCGGCCGTCTGGCACCGCACTTGGAGTTATCACAAGCACCAGTGCGTTGGGGTTTGTCATACGACACCTACATCGGCGAGCATGAACGCCGACGACTTGGTGACGCACTTTGGTCGCGGCGCATTGGTCGCATGATTGAAGGCCTGCGCCCGGTGTTTATGTGGGACCGGCTTTATCTCGGTGGCGGCAACAGCCGGCGCATCACCCCGGTGACACTTAATCGCATAGGCGATGATGTAGTTATCGTGCCCAACACCGCAGCCCTCGTCGGTGGCGCCCGTGCTTGGTTATTGCAAACCGAATCGTGACGGCAGTCGGCGCGCCAACCGCACGCAATGTTGATGCCATCGGTGTCGGCATGTATCTGCTCGCCGCATTTCTATTTGCCTTAAACGGTTCCATCGCCAAACTTGCGATGGAGGCAGGTCTTGATCCAGCGCATTTGACCGAGCTTCGCAATGGCGGCTCAATGGTGGTGGTGGTCATTTTCGTGCTGTTCACCAATCGCGGTGGATTTCGAATTCAGCGCGGTGAACTTCTCTTCTTGTTGGCATACGGAGTCATCGCATTCGTCTTGGTGCAGTTTCTGTATTTCTTTACCGTCTCCCGGCTACCCCTTGGAGTGGGCACACTGCTCGCCTTCTTGGCGCCTGTGGTTGTCGCATTATGGGTGCGCTTGGGTAAGAAGGAGCCGGTGAGCAACCGGCTTTGGTTTGCGATTGCCTTAACTCTCATTGGCCTCGCACTCGTTTCGCAAATCTGGCAGGGTTTGCACTTTGACATTCTCGGCGTACTCGCCGGCCTCTTGCTCGCAGTCGTTCTCGCGCTGTATTGGATCCTCGGTGAAGCTGGTCAAAAACGACGCGATGGGGTCTCATTAACCATGTGGGGCTTCATTTTTGCCACCGCAACTTGGACGATTCTCCAACCGTGGTGGCTCTTCCCCTGGTCGGTGCTTGGTGAAATGTCAACACCGGAAACCACACACGTCCCGGCCCTGCCGATCTGGGGCATCATGCTTTGGGGAGTAATTCTTGGCACCGTGGTTCCGTTCTTGCTGGTACTTGGCTCACTGCGCCGCATCGGTGCGCAACGCGCCGGCATTGTCGCCACCACCGAGCCACTATGGGCTGGCTTGATTGCGATTTTCGTGCTCGGCGAACTTCTCAATTGGGTGCAGGCCCTTGGTGGCTTCGTAGTTGTCGCTGGCGTCGTGCTGGCTGAAACATCGCGGCGCGTGAGCGCTAGTGAGGAGGCAGGATCTCTCCCGAGCCCCGTGTAATTAATACTGACGGCACCACTGTCATAGCAGTAATTCGTGTGGAATCAGCAAGCCGCGCAAAATCGCCGCGAAGAACGGGTTCGAGACATCCTCGAGAACCAAGCCGATGGTGGCGGTTCGCTGCCCCGAACGCCGCAGATTTGCCGCCGTCAAATTCGGACGAAAGTCCAATTGGGCTGCCGCCCGCTCCACCATGCGCGAGGTGGCCGCGCTGGCCGGGGTCAGTCTGAAGACCGTGTCCCGGGTGGTCAACCGCGAGCCCGGGGTCTCCGCGGAATTGGTGGGCAAAGTGGAGCAGACGGGTAGCGGCTATATCGCTGGCACCGATCAATGCCCAGCGCAGGGGCTGTGTCATGGGTAGATTCTGGCACGGAACAATCAAGCTGCCCGCACTTTGGACTATTTGTCCGAACTACTAACTGAGGTCACCGATGGATGCCGCCGCCTACGCGGCTCGCTCGTGTCGGCACACGATGTGGACCCGGTGGTTTGCTGGAGAGCCCTCTGGGAAGATCGCCAGGGTCCGGCGGTTTCCCGCCACGATGGAATGCACGAAACTACTTGCTAGCTTTCACTATCTCAAGATGGCGTCCGGAAAGTCGGGGCGTCTCCGACTCAGGTGTCCCTTTGGTACGAACCACCATCACCGTCCTGTCCGCGCGGAATAGATCGGTTGAGTGCTCGAAGATCCTGCCCTGTGCATCGCTGGTGGTGCGATGCACGGCGATCAACGGCTGTCCGGTGGCTATGTCGAGGATGGATGCTTCTTGCGGACTTGCGAGAACCACCTCAATTCTCTCGGTGGCCTCTGCCGGTCGAATTCCGTATTCTCGATCCAGCAGTTCGTACAGGGAACCTGCGAGGTCTCGCTCCGGTAGTCCATCCACCAAGTGCGCGGGAAGTATCGCCTGCTCCAGCGAGATCGGTGAGCCGTCCGCGAAACGAATCCGCACCAGATCGACGATGAGATCCTCCGGATCAATGGCGAGTGCTGCGGCAGCATCCGGTCCAGCCGCTCGCACGGCAACGCTAACGATGCGCGACCCCGCGGTGAATCCCTGATCCCGGAGCAATTGCGGGACCGTGACGATGCGCGAGAGATCGCGTTCGACTTTGGTGGATCCGACGAACACTCCGCCACCACGCCCACCGATGCGGTGCACGTGGCCACCACGCTCGAGTACCGCCAGTGCGGCGCGCACGCTGGTGCGACTTACGCCTAGGTCGGCGGCGAGATCGCGCTCAGCACCGACGCGGGC
>SHUQ01000097.1 GCA_009694585.1 Candidatus Nanopelagicales bacterium
CACTCCTGCTCAGGTGGTTGCCGAACTCACTACTTATTCCTCAATAAATCGGATCCCCGAGACCGACGGCAGCCCGAACCTGCTCGCATATGTGCGCTCATTCAACGTAATTGATTCCGCTGGCCCGGGTGCAGCTCCATCCGGTGGCGGCGGGTCCAGTGGCGGCGGGTCCAGTGGCGGCTCAAGTGGCGGCGGCTCAAGTGGCGGCGGCTCAAGCGGCGGCGGATCCGGTGGCGGCTCAAGTGGCGGCGGCTCAAGCGGCGGCGGTGGCGGTGGCTCGGCCTTTGAGATCCTCGGGGTGAGCCCAGCTTCTGGCCCATTGGCCGGCGGCAACACCATCGCGCTGATCGGCACCGGCTTCACCACGGCAACTGCGGTGTTGATCGGTAATAAGAACGCGTCCTACAAAGTCATCAATGACGCCCATATCGAGGTAGTGGTGCCCGCTGGCTCGGCACTGGGCTCGGCCGATGTTGCCGTGCCAGTGATTGACGGTCGGGCCTTTGCCCCAGGTGGTTACACCTACACGGCCAACAGTGTGAGCGTGCCGGTCTCATCGCCAGCACCCGGTACAGTCACCATCTACAAACCGGCGGCGACCCCAACCGCTGCCACCGCCAGCACGCCAACGGTCACCGGTACCGCACTGGGCAAAATGAGTGTCACCTTCCCGGCCCCGGTGTTGGCCGCCGGAGTCAAGGCCGTCCTCTACTTCAACGGCAAGAAGGTCGCTACCGGCACCGTCGAAAAGGCGGGCGGGCTGGTGTTCAACAATGTGACCAGCCGCTCCGGGCAGTACCAGGTGGTGTTCGTGAAGGCCGGCAAGGTCATCTCTAAGGGCAAGAAGGTCAAACTGATCGCACCAAGTATCAAGGGCTGACCAACACTATTTTCTGGCGTTCGGTTGAATGAGCGGGTGTTAGTAACCACCGACCCAATGCGAGCGGCCGCCGCGATCGCCACCGGTCACCTCGCCGCGGTGCCAACCGAAACCGTTTATGGCCTAGGTGCACTGGCAAATAACGCACGCGCGGTTGCACGTATTTATGCGGTGAAAGGTCGGCCCGCTGACCATCCACTCATCGTGCATGTTGCCGACGCCGTCGCATTCGGTGCGTGGGGCGTTCACATCCCAATTTACGCACATGCCCTGGCCGCGACCTTTTGGCCCGGTCCGATGACTTTGGTGGTGCCGCGATCAAAGCGGGCGAAAGATTTCGTAACCGGTGGCCAAGATTCCGTTGCCATCAGAGTGCCTTCTCATTTAGATATGCGGGCGGTGCTGCTCGAGTTGCGCGAACTCACCAAGGATTCTGCCGTCGGCATCGCTGCGCCTAGTGCGAATCGGTTCGGCCGGGTCAGCCCAACAAGTGTGGCGCATGTACTCGATGAAATAGGTGAGTTGCTACTTGATGACGATGTAGTTCTTGACGGCGGCGACTGCGCCGTCGGGGTTGAGTCAACGATCATCGACTGCACCGGCCCGAACCCGCGCATGCTGCGACCTGGTGCCATCACCACCCAAGATGTGGAATTGGCCACCGACCTAAAGGTCACCCACGATTCACCTGTCCGCGCTTCAGGCACCCTGACCTCGCACTACTCCCCAACCGCCACCGTGCAACTTCTGTCAGCAGCCGACGTCGCTTATGAAGTTGCCGGCGCCGGCCAGGGGGTTATTGGCCTGCTCGCCCTTGCTGCCGTACCAACTCCGAGTGGCGTCGTTCGTCTTGCGGTGCCCAGGGATGCCCAGGAGTACGCGCGCGTGCTCTACGCCGCCCTGCGGGAAGCCGATGCCCTGCAACTTGAGTCGGTGCTCGCGGTGCCGCCGGCGGCCGACGGGGTTGGTGTTGCGGTCATCGATCGGCTGATCCGGGCCGCCGCCGGGGCCTAACCACTACTTCGGTGGTAAGCGACTCTGATACGGTATACCATATCGCAAGGAGGTGGTTGACGTGCCAGCAGCGGCATTGCTTCGCTCAGCACGCATCAATCGGGGAATCACTCAACGGGCTCTAGCAGCGTCCTGCCGAATTCATCAACCTGGCATCGCGGCGATTGAGTCTGGTGCCGAGGACGCCACAGTCGGCAGGCTCGATGGGATTCTCGCTCACCTAGGCAGCCGCTTATCAATCCTCCCAACAACATTGCGGGCCTCGTGGGAAGCCGCCAACGACATACGCGTTCACTTAGCTGTAAAGGATGAGCGCTCGGCTTGGCGGGAGATCATCCAACTCAATGACGATCTTCGAAGTGTTGACGGTGCCACCAGGGTGACTCTGGTGATTAACCCACCTGCGCCAACCGGTGACGTCAGGTTTGACGCGCTACTTGCCGCAATAATTGACTGCGCACTCACCGATGATGCGCTGCCACTTCCAACATGGTTGAAGGAATCCAAGTACACACTCTCTGAACCATGGGATGTAGAAGAGGTGCCTTCACTTCGCCTTGATGCCCGAAGAAATACACCAGCGACGTTGGCGCTGCATGGCATATATCTGGACAGATCGGTGCTGGTGAGCGTCTAGTGCCGGCCACAATGTCATCCGCACAGGTTCGCGAACTACTCGAAGAGTTGGCGGCATCCCTAGACAAAGCAGGACTAAGCGCAGGTATTCGGGTGGTTGGAGGCGCCGCCATCTCGTTATTAGACGAATCCAGACGAGCCACCGCCGATATCGATGCGGTAATTTTGCCCGGCGGTGTGGCTGATCAGATAGTCGAAGAAATGACAATTAAGTATGCACTTCCACCGGACTGGATAAACCAAGCAGCGCTCGCCTATATTCCACCCGTCGGCCTCGAGGACTGGGTGGAAGTTATGAGCCAAGGTCGCGTCACCGTTTCCATTGGATCCGCGCGAATGTTGCTTGCCATGAAACTCCGAGCCAACCGCGGGATACGCGACAGTGACGACATCTCGTTTCTACTTAAAGCCTGCGGGATTGAAAGCATCGATGGCGCTCAAGAAATTTACGAGCACTACCACGCGCAAGACGTGCTCACTAATTCAGCTAGGGAACGAGTCCAATACTGGCTTGATAATCGCGAGTCTCAGTAAGTACCCGGCCCACTACTTCGGTGGTAAGCGCACCGCTGCATCAAGCCGAATAACCTCACCATTTAGATACGCATTGTCGATGATCGCTGCAACAAGTTTCGCGAATTCATCCGGGCGACCCAAGCGCTTTGGGAACACCGGGGTTTTCGAAAGCTGCTCTTTCATCTCCGGTGGCGCGAACTCATAAATAGGAGTGTCGAGTAATCCTGGTGCAATTGTCATCACCCGAATTCCCGCCGGTGCTAGGTCGCGAGAAAGCGGCAAGGTCATGCCGACTAGCCCGCCTTTACTAGCACTGTAAGCCGCTTGGCCGACTTGACCATCAAAGGCGGCAACCGAGGCAGTCATGATTACAACTCCGCGCTCACCCTCATCATTCGGTTCGTTTTTAGACATTGCCGCTGCGCTTTGGCGCACCACGTCAAATGTCCCGATGAGATTGACCCCGATCACCTTGGCGTAGTTCGGCAGCGAGGCTGGCTGACCCTCGCGATCCAAGGTGCGTTCCGCGATGGCGATACCCGCGCAACTGACGGTCACATCGAGGCGACCAAATTTGGCAACCGTGGCAGCAACGGCTGCGGCGACTTCACCCTCATTGCTAATGTCAGTCTTAACCACCAAAACTCGATCACCGAGTTCAGCGGCAAGGGCATTGGCCTTGTCTTCGGAAAGGTCGACAATTGTCACGCCCTTCGCGCCCCCTACAATCGCGTGGCGCACGACGGCCTCACCTAGCCCTGATGCTCCGCCGGTTACAAAAACCACTGAATCTTGCAACTGCATTTCGTTGCTCCTTTTAAATTACGCCGCAACTATTCGTAACCGAGTTCGTGTAACCGCTCATCATCAATACCGAAGTGGTGCGCAATCTCATGGACGACGGTGATTCGGACTTCGTCAATGACCTCTTCGAGGCTGTCACACATCTCTAGCGTAGGGATACGAAAAATGGTGATCTGATCGGGGAGCGCTCCAGCATATGAACTGTCGCGCTCGGTCAGTGGGATGCCGGTATAGAGCCCCAGCAAATCTGGCTCATCAGCGGGCGGCTCGTCAGCCACCACCACCACCACATTATTAAAGGCCGCCGCCAATTCCGGTGGGATCAAGTCCAGGGCTTGAGCCACCAAGACTTCGAATTCGGCCGCCGATACCTCGATCACTCCGTCATTATGGGTCGACCTTGGCCCACCAGGTAGGCTGGAGCCTGCCAATGCTCCCCATTAGGACCTCGCCGGGGCCAGCCCGTATGCTTGGCCGGTCGCCAACGGCGCAATGGTCGACGGAGATGCTCGTAGGTCCCCATCGTCTAGTGGCCTAGGACACCGCCCTTTCACGGCGGTAACACGGGTTCGAACCCCGTTGGGGATACGCACTAAATGTTGGCCCCGTAGCGCAGTTGGTTAGCGCGTCGCCCTGTCACGGCGAAGGTCGCCGGTTCGAGCCCGGTCGGGGTCGCGGGGCCCGGAGTTCACTCCGGGCCTTTGCAACGGACTGCTCGCCCAGTTCGTTGCACTAGGCCAGGTAGCTCAGTTGGTACGAGCGTCCGACTGAAACTCGGAAGGTCGACGGTTCGACCCCGTCCCTGGCCACCACATATTTCCTGATTTTCCACACCAAGACCGCCCCCCAGACCACCATCACAGGTCTGAGGAGCTTTTCATGTGCGCAGATGTGCACAATCATGTTTCATAAAGCCTTGGAATAGAGCGCGGAAAGACTGTTTGCCGCTGCGTCCTCGTCCTCCCTATACAGGTGCGCGTAGGTTCGTAAGTAGACCTCAGTCGTATGCCCGAGGTAATTGGCGCACACGACCGGTGGCAGGCCGAGCGAATGCAAAAGACGGGCATTGAAGGCCGCTGGGGAGAAAGTTTCAGCAAACCCTTGGTGTATGAGGGTTTGTGACGTACCGTAAGGAGGTGCCCGACCGGGCAACTAATCGCTAGCAGGTCAGGAGAACCAAATGCCAAGTCTTGAGGTTAATGCACCAGTTAGTTCAGCGCCAACCGATCGGCTCGCACTCGGTGTTGGTTGGGTGCGGCCGCCGAGCAGTATCGGCGGCACCCTAAACCCCTCTATGTGGAGTCTTTGTAACCCGTTTTTGGGGCAATGTTTTGAGGGTAATGAAGAGTAGCACCTCCGCAACCTTCGTTGAGTGGTGAGTTGTTACAAGAAAAATTCAAACTTATTTGTATCAACTCACCGCTCGACGAAGAAGTTCACACCTTCCAACGAAGTAATAGATCACAACGATAAGGATGGAGCACTAGATGCCAAATATTGATATTGCTACCCCAGTTAGTTCAGCGCCATCTGATCGGCTCGCACTCGGTGTTGGTTGGGTGCGGCCGCCGAGCAGTATCGGCGGCACCCTAAACCCCTCTATGTGGAGTCTTTGTAACCCGTTTTCGGGGCAATGTTTTGAGGGTAATGAAGAG
>SHUQ01000098.1 GCA_009694585.1 Candidatus Nanopelagicales bacterium
ACTACATAGCGGGACAGTTCTATGAGGCGGCGCATGTGCTCACGATAGTCGCAGGTGTTTTGAGCCGTTAGCGACTTAGGTGTTGGGCACCGCTACCATCGTGCTAGTTGCCGAATTTCGAGCCTACATTGGAGCGCTGCCAGATGTCAACGAACACAACAACCGCCCCAACTACCCACTGGCCGCCGCATGACCCGGCCACCTGGCGATGTGTGCCAACTAGTGCATCGTTACCGGTCGACCCGGCTCGGGTGCAGGCGCTGCTTGACAAAGAGTGGGAGCGCTTCGCGGCTACCACCGGCGGCTCAGCTGCTCATCACCTCCGCGCCACCGGTTCACTGCCACTGGGTGTGCCATCGTCATTCCAGCACTGGGATCCATATCCAATCTCAATCAAGTCGGCAAAGGGGGCCTGGCTGCAAGATGTTGACGGTCGCCCGCTACTTGACCTTTCGATGGGTTTTGGCGCGATGCTGGTTGGGCACCTGAACCCAGCCGTGGTTGCGGCCGTCACCTTGGCGCTTGAAACCGGCACGCTTTTTGTCACTCCTTCGCCATCTGCAACGGAAGTTGCCGAAAGATTTCAACGCCGGTTCGGGCTGGATCGGGTGCGCTTCACTAACTCCGGTACCGAATCAACTATGTATGCGGTGCGTACTGCGCGGGCCTACACCCATCGCCACGCGATTGTGAAGATCGAGGGCGGTTACCACGGCGGCTATGACGCGCTGGCGGTTTCGGTCAAACCTGATGTCGCAATCGCTGGTCCCGAGGGGTTCCCGCGCCCGGTCGTGCCATTTGATGTCGAGGCCGGCACGGTTCACGTGGTGCCTTATAACAACCTCGAGCGACTCGAGGAAATCCTTAGTGCCTACAGCGATGAGATTGCGGCAGTTGTGATGGAACCGGTGCTCGAAAACATTTCTATTGTGGTTCCTGATGCCGGATATCTAGCGGGAGTTCGTGCGGCCTGTGATGCGCACGGCGTGCTCTTGGTTTTCGATGAGGTTAAGACCGGCCTCACCGCCGGTTACGGCGGGGCATCGCAGCGACTTGGGGTAACTCCCGATCTTGTTTGCCTTGCAAAGAGCATCGGCGGCGGGCTGCCGCTGGCAGCTTTTGGTGGGCGGGCGGAGGTCATGGCCGCTGTTACCGATGGCCGCATGCCGCACTTCGGCACCTACAACGGCAATCCGCTGGTGATGGCGGCAGCCGCCGCGGTTGACGATGTTTGCACCATCGAAGCTTTAGCCGCCGCCGAGTCAGTCAACGAAGGTGCGCTGCGCGCCGTTGACGAAATCATTTTGAGCCACGAACTACCCGCGCATACCGTGGGCTTTGGCGTTAAGGGTGCGATCACTTGGTCCGCGACCCCGGTTCGCACTTACCGTGATTACAAGCGCACGGATTTCGGGGCAGCTGAACTGAGCTGGCTGTGGGGAGTCAACCGAGGTATTTTGACCCCGCCCGGGCTAGATGAGCAGTGGCTGGTTTCCCTCGCACATACCCTGGCTGACATGCAATTGATGGTTGATGCCTTTGCTGAGCTAGCGCAGGCTTTGCGGGCATAAGTCCGGTAGGTGAAGCGTGGTCAACCGATTAAGTGATTCGATGAGTCCGTATCTCCTTCAACATGCCGATAACCCGGTTGATTGGTGGGAGTGGTCCGAAGCTGCGTTCGACGAGGCGCGTGTTCGTGATGTGCCTATCTTCCTGTCGATTGGTTATTCGGCTTGTCACTGGTGTCACGTGATGGCGCATGAATCATTTGAAGACCAGGTGACCGCCGATTATTTAAATGTGAACTTTGTGTCTATCAAGGTAGATCGCGAAGAACGCCCCGATATCGATTCGGTATATATGGACGTAACAGTGGCGATGACCGGTCATGGCGGTTGGCCAATGACCGTTATTTTGGATCATGATGCTCGCCCCTTCTATGCGGGCACTTATTTCCCGCCGACGCCACGCCATGGGATGCCATCGTTCCCACAACTGCTGACGGCGATTACTGAGTCGTGGACGCAGCGCCGCGACGAGGTATTGGCGGCGGGACAGCGGATCATCACTGCGATGAATGAAAGAACAATCCCGATGCAAGATGGTGGCCCACCTGACGCAGAGGATCTTCGCGCGGCGATTGCGGCCGCAGAGCGTGATTTCGACTCTGCGCAAGGAGGTTTCGGTGGGGCACCTAAGTTTCCGCCGTCCATGCTCCTTGAATTTCTGCTTCGTGAGGCGGCGCGCACCGACGACGCATTCGCGCTCGCGATGGCTGAGCGCACGCTTAACGCGATGGCACGTGGCGGTCTGTTCGATCAGCTAGGTGGAGGTTTCGCGCGTTACTCTGTTGATGCCGAGTGGGTGGTGCCGCATTTTGAAAAAATGCTTTACGACAATGCGCTCTTGCTGCGGGTCTACGCGCATTGGTGGCGTTTGACCGGCTCAGCCCTAGCTGAGCGGGTGGTTCGGCAGACTTCTGAGTTTTTACTCCGTGAAATGACAACACCGGAGGGGGCGTTCGCTTCGGCTCTAGATGCCGACAGTGAAGGCGTTGAAGGTTTGTTCTATGCCTGGTCGCCCAAGCAATTAATTGAGGTATTGGGCGCTGACGATGGTGTTTGGGCAGCGAACTTACTCTCGGTAACCGAGGCAGGAACTTTCGAGCATGGCCTGTCGACCCTGCAACTGCGCGATGAGCCAGAGGATCTGGCGCGCTGGGAGCGGATTCGTTCGTTATTGCTGGAGGCAAGGTCCACGCGAGTGCGCCCAGGTCGCGATGACAAAGTAGTTGCTGCCTGGAATGGACTCGCGATTGCCGCACTCGCCGAAGCGGGGGCACTATTTGGCGAGCCGGACTGGATCGAAGCGGCCTTGGCGGCGGCTGACTTGTTGCTCGCGGTGCATTTGGGTGCACATGATGATGACCGACTGTGCCGTACCTCGCGAGATGGTCGAGCCGGTGCGAATGACGGTGTCCTTGATGACTACGGCAGCGTGGCTGAGGGTTTCTTGGCCCTGTATCAAGTGACCGGTGCAGATGAATGGCTGGTGCTCTCCGGGATGCTGCTTGACATTGCGATTCAACACTTCGCGGACGGCGATGGCGGGTTCTTCGATACGGCCGACGACGCACCTGCATTAGTGCGGCGTCCGCGAGATGCAGTTGATAATGCCGAGCCCTCGGGCTGGTTTGCTACCGCGAATGCCTGCATCACCTTTTCGGCACTGACCGGGATCAGCGAATACCGGGCGATCGCCGAACGGGCGCTTGGCGTAGCGAGGGCTTTGGGGCAACGATCGCCAAGGGCCGCCGGCTGGGGCCTAGCTGCGGCATCGGCATTGCTCGCCGGCCCGGTTGAGATAGCTGTCATCGGAACACTTTTTGACCCCCGTGCTAGCGAAATGCATCAGGTTGCCTTGATGGCGGTGTCGCCGGGAGCGGTGACAGCGTTAGCTGTTGCCGGTGAAGAAACAAGTGTGCCGCTATTGCGTGATCGGCCAACGGTAGGCGAGTTAGCCACCGCGTATGTCTGCCATGGGTTCGTTTGTCAGCGCCCGACCACGTCTGCGAGTGAATTGGCACAACTGGTTTCGGCAACTAAGGAATAAAATACATGGGGTTGGGTAGCAAGAAGCCCTGCGCGGTGTGGCCGCCGGCCATATCACTTATTTGATCACCGATGGCGAACCCGATTTGCCAGCCCTGCTTCTCGATTTCGGCGCGGGCATGGGATTTATAGTCGAGGGCGGTTAAGGATTCCTGGACGGGGGAGCGCGTGCTCAGTTTCTTCCAACCGGTGATGCCGCGTTTTTGGAGGCAGGCGGATATTACACCTCGCTGCGCATCATTGCCGCCGGTAATGATGAACACGGAGGCTCCGAGCTTTTTTGCAGTTTTGAATAGAGCTTTAGCGGCACCAATAGCAGGCATGTCGCATTCCACGCCGCATGTCAACCATTGCGCGTACGGCATATTGAAGTCGTACTGACTGTCTAAGACGTACCAGTCCAGCAGGGTGTCGTCTACATCGAATACGACGGCAGGTTTGCACATCTCCTGTGAGGTATCTCCGCAGGTTCGAGTCAGCCACTTGCGCAAGAACTTCTCGGCGCTTTTGGCGACGGCGCGCTGGTCCTGCAGGTACTGCCCCGAAGTTCGGTAGCTGCGAATCTCATCGGCGAAGCCAGAGCCAGCGGAGTAAAAACCGGTGGCAGTTGCTGGGCTACCCCCTGAATTGGGGTTGACTGGCCGGGCACGATGATTGGGCGCACATCAGTTGCGGCAAGTGCCGGGGCGACCCCCAGCAGTGCGGCAACTGCCATGATGGAAATGGCGGTCACTATGCGCCGGGTTCGCAGATCTTGCATTTTCTAAGGCTAACTAATTTGCCAGAGCAATGCGATAGTCCGCACCTACCGAGTTCTGACGGAGTAACCTGCCCTTGTGGGTCTTCGAAATCTCCTATACGGCGTCTATGAGCGCAATCTTTTAGGGCAGATTCCACCTGCTGATCGCCCGCGGCATATCGGGGTAATTCTCGACGGCAACCGGCGGTGGGCGACCGCCCAGGGGTCATCATCTTCCGCCGGTCATCGGGCCGGAGCCGCGAAGATCGTTGATTTCTTGGGTTGGTGCGATGAGGTAGACGTGGAAGTGGTTACTTTGTGGCTGCTGTCCACCGACAACCTAGGCCGTCCCGAGCCTGAGCTCGGCGCGCTCCTTGAGATCATCGAAGAGACTGTGACAGGTCTGGTTGCCCAGGGCCGCTGGCGGCTGCACCCGGTCGGGGCTTTGGATTTATTGCCGGATCGCACCTCAAGGCTGTTAAAAGAAGCTGCGGAGGCCACGGTCGATATTGCTGGTTCACTTGTCAACATCGCGGTTGGGTACGGCGGGCGCCGCGAGGTAGTCGACGCCGTGCGCGCGCTACTGCAGGAGCAGGCCAGCCAGGGCACTAGCCTAGATGAGCTCGCTCAGATCATTGATGTCGAGCACATCGCCGAGCACCTGTATACCAAGGGTCAACCTGATCCGGATCTGGTCATCAGAACATCAGGTGAACAAAGGCTGTCTGGATTCCTGCTTTGGCAAAGTGCGCATTCGGAGTTCTATTTCTGTGAGGCCTATTGGCCTGATTTTCGCCATGTTGACTTTCTGCGGGCCCTTCGCGCCTATGCCGATCGGCAGCGCCGGTTCGGCGTTTAGTTACCGGCGTGTCATCGCGCTATGTCGCCTTTGTCCCTTTAGCGTCAGACTCGCGGGTTTGCAAGCCGCGGACCCGTTTCCGCGCCAGGCCGCGTGCGGCCGCACAGGAGGCTTCGTGACCTCTCCAAAGTCCAGCCCCGCTCGCCGCACTTACGTCCTTGATACTTCGGTTTTATTGTCTGACCCCCGAGCGATGTTGCGTTTTGATGAGCATGACGTTGTCATACCGGTGGTGGTGATCATCGAGCTCGAGGCAAAACGCAGCCACCCAGAACTTGGGTAC
>SHUQ01000099.1 GCA_009694585.1 Candidatus Nanopelagicales bacterium
GCTCGCCTTGTCGGCGACATGCTCATTGCCCGAATGTCACTTGCCGGTGAGCTGGGTTACGAGTTAACAGTTCCTGCCGATCAGCAAGCTGAACTGTGGCGCCGCCTTGCTGCACTTGGTGTCACCCCAATAGGTGACCGCGCCATCGACAGCCTACGCATTGAAAAAGGCTTCGGTATTTGGTCGGCCGAATTCACCCAGGCATATACCCCCGGTGAAACCGGCCTTGATCGTTTCATCGACTGGGACAAGGGCGACTTCATCGGCCGCGAAGCCGCACTCGCTGAAAGGGCAAGAGGTGCCGCCCGCCAACTGGTAACTCTCGACCTTGGCCAAACCGAGTCGGATGCGGTCGGTGATGAACCGGTCTGGCTGGGTGATCGAGTCGTCGGGCTGGTGACATCTGGCTCTTATGGGCACCACGTTGGCAGCAGCCTTGCGCTCGCCCTGGTCGATTCCGAGGTGGTCAAAAGCGGCGCAGCAGTTGAAGTGTCGGTGATTGGCGATCGCCAACCCGCACGGATCCTCACCGAACCCGCTTACGACCCCAGCGGCTTGCGAATGCGCGGCTAGAAGTAACTCCGCACCAGATCCTTAATAAAAGGATTCATGATGTCTTGGGTGTGACCGTAGATCGAACAATGTCCCATGCCTTCGAAGAGGTGGAACTTTGCGCCAGGCGCAAGGGCCGCAACTTCTTCGCCATCTTGGGGCACCGCCTGCACGTCTTGATCGAAGGCGATCACATGCATTGGAACATTGCAGGTTTTTAATTGCTCGCGTTGGTCGAAGAGCACACAGGGCTCCCATTGCGCAATTAGTGAATCCTCCGCGGTGTCGGTCTCGTAGTACTCGAGGAGTTCATCACGCAGCTTCGGCCACAGCACCGGATCACCTAAAACACGCGCTGGGTAATACATCGCTGCGTAATGAATAACCGCCATCATGCCGTCAAGGCGGTTTCCCGCACGACGCCACTGGATTTCAGCCATTTGGTAATCCCAAGTCCAGCCACGACTAACCGCACCGGTGCCCATAGTGATTACACAGGCAATAAGGTCGGGCCTGTCTATCGCAACTTGCTGCACAATGCCGCCACCGAAAGACAACCCAATGATCGCCACCGGTGGCGTGCACACGGCTTCGATCAGATCGATGACATCTGCGGAGAAGTCCTCGACCGCCCACGGCAGTGATTGCTCCGAGGTAGTCTTCCCGACCCCACGGCAATCGAACGTCGTGTTACGAAACTCGTTTTCAAAATATGGCACCTGGTAGGCATCCCATGAACCGATGGTGCCACCGGCTCCCGAAACCCACACGATGTCTGGTCCGTTGCCGACCTGCTTGTAGTGAATGCGTGCCGAGCGGCCCTCGACAAACTCCCCCATCACCTATTCGCGGTCTTCATCGGTCGTCGACCGGCGCATCCGCAGCAACAGCACTACGAGTATGACGATCACGAGCACTGCCACGAGCAGTCCAATGAGTAGACCGGTGCTAATACCACCGGATGTGGCCGCTGGTTGTGCTGCCGCATTTGAGTCACCCGCAGCAGAACTAGGAGCCGCACTAGACCCCGGCGCGGTACTTGCTGCCGCAGACTCTGCCTCAGTTGCCGCCGTGACAGGTGCCACGTCAAAGTACGACCACGTACCCCACTGGAAGATAAGAGTACCGGTGTCTTTTGGTTGTTTAACCCAACCAGTAAAACGATCATTGCGGTAAGCCTCGAGCCCATTGGCGTAGTACGTGATCATGTAAACCGCATCGTCATAAAGCATTTGCTCCATGGCCTTAACGATCACCTGCCGTGCAGCGAAATCGGTCTCTGCCGCTTGCTGCTCAAATAGTTTGTCGTACTCCGGGTTGCAGTAGAAGGAGTCCGACAAGTTCGCGTAAATAGAGCCGCCATCTTCATAGGATCTATTTGCACAGGTAAAAGTCGACAACATGTAATTAGGGTCTGGCTCGACCCCCCAACTCCACTCGAACATGTCGAAGTTGCCCTGGCCAACGATTTCGTACAGAGCATCCTCGGTAACACCCTTGAGTTGTACTTCAACACCTATTTCTTTGAAGTAGGCCTGCACGAACTCCGATGACTTCTGCGAACTGGAGTCCTCTGACTCAGTTCGGTACAACAGGCGGAAACTCAATCTGTTGCCCTGAGCATCCGCGCGCACCCCATCGTCGCCGATCGGGAAACCCGCCGCATCAAGTAGCTGCCCGGCTTTGGTGGGGTCATACCCGTATGGGTTAGCCGGGTCAAGATGCCACTGCGGGTAAAGCGGTGGAATAACCGTGGTGCCAGGTAGACCTTGACCACCCAAGACTTTGTCAACTATGGCCTGCTTGTCAACTGCCCAACTCAATGCTTGGCGCACCGCCTTGTCCTTGAGCAGCGCGTTACCATCACCAATCGGTGTGCCATCTGCAAGTGCTGCACCTGTGTTGAAGGCGACCTCGCTGAAACTTGCTGGCGTTGATGAAACCGTGGTGATTTCGGGGATCCCTTGCAACGATTCGTAGACACCGAGGTCAAGGCCGTGGGCTAAGTCAATCTCGCCGGACTTAATCGCTTGGCCAAGTGCATCAGGGTTGTTGAAGACCTTGAAGATGATCTCATCAACCGGCCGCTTACCGCCAAACCAGTTTGGGTTCGCCTGGAACCTGGTGAACTGACCGGGCCGGTGTTCAACCATTACATATGGGCCAGAACCCACCGTCGGTGACTCTGGGGTGCCGAGGTTCGGGTATTTGCGCACCTCTTTACCATCAATTGACTCCCAGATGTGCTTGGGGAGAATGAAGACAAAGAGGTGGTCCATTACCGGATTCGGCTTGGATATTTCAATCTTGACGGTTAGGTCATCTACAGCTTCGGCCCGCACCATGCCGGCAACATAGGAGCCAAAGTTGGTTTTTTCATACTTACCGTCGATGATGCGATTGAAGGTGTAAGCGACATCGTCCGCGGTTATCGGCACACCGTCGCTCCACTTCATGCCCGGGCGCAGGTGATACGTCCAGAACTTGTGGTCGGCCGACTCCTCCCAGGACTCAGCTAGCCCTGGCACGATCGAGAAATCGTCGGCCGCGTATTGGGTCAGCGTTGGGTACTCGAGCGTGAAAGTCTCATACGCGATAGAGGACAGCCCGGTGAAGGGGTTCGCGGAGTCGAGGTCTTCGCCAACGCCGATAGTAAGAACCACAGGCTCGTCGGCCGCGGCAGAAACTAGCCCTGCAAAAGGCAGACTTATCGCAATGGTCAAAAAGGCGGCACCAAGCAGGCGAATCCGTGACACGTTAACTCCAGTTGGCTAGGTATCCCCCTGTTCTATCAGTCCTTGAGTCGGGCCCGCAACCATCTTCTAATATCTAGTGAATTATCTTCCATGGGCGCGTACCAACCACCGCGAAAATAGCGGGATGACATTCCGCGCTGAACCGATTCACAGATGGTCCAATCCTGCAGGTTGACCAGATCCCAGAGGTCTCCGGCATCGGCCGGGTTAAAAGTCGACTTAGCTGCCTCACCGGGTGCAAAGAGTAGTTCGCAGACCACGCGGGTGCTATTTGCCGCAAGTGGCACTAGTACATAAGAGGCCGCATGCTCGGCCGACAGGCTCAGCAGCAAATTAGGGTAGATCAGCTCACCCTTGTGCTTGACCCGCTCATGTTCGTCAAGATCAGGAAACGGCGCACGATCGGACGTGCCACTCATCGTGAAAGTCCAAGCGCCCTCGCGATGCGGGACACCATCCTCCCACGGGATATCGACACCACCGCCGCCAAAAGCTGGTACTAGCCGACACAGTTCAGGATGCACCGGGCCGCAGTGGTAACACTCATTGTAATTCTCGGCGATTACTTTCCAGTTGGCTTGTACTTCGTAAGTGAAGCGCAGGCCCACGACGAGTTCAGCGAGCGGATAACGCTTCACCCGCTCGGGGACTTCACCAAGTTGCTCCGGCAGTGCGTCACTTGGATCCTCAGCCAGCCAAAGCCAACCGCCCCAACTGGCAACCGACAACGCAGTCAATGCAAAGTCGGCCGGGTTGATATCTTCGGTGTGCGGTGCATGCAGGAGTGAGCCATCCAGGGCGTACGTCCAGGAGTGATACGGGCAGCGCAGCGCCTTTAGGTCGCAGGGTGAACTGTCAGCCGGCAAGATCTGCGAGCCGCGATGGCGGCACACATTGGCGTGCGCATGCAGGCTGCCGTCGTTTGTGACAACTATCGACTCACCATAGAAATCGACCACTGCGACGCGGCCAACATGCTCAAGGCCAAGCTCGTCAAGACGCCCAATACAGGTCCACTGCCCGCGCAGCATGTCGCGTTCGCGAAGAAAAGACTCCGGATCTACGTAATGCTCTCTAGGCAGGGCGGCTTCCATCGGATAAGTATGCCCGCTAGGCCCGCGGGAAGGACCGCTGCCACCGGCGCTCGGCTATTAGCTCGATCCCGTCCTGCACGGTGATCGCCATCGTTACTTCGTAGGTATCTCCCGTGGTCAAAATGTCCATCACCGAACGGGCTGTGGCTGTCACCTCAGGAAATCGCAGCGTGAATTCCACATCAGAATGGGCGCGCTGCTCGAAAGTTCGAGTATCGACACTTACCCACCCGTCATACCGTTCACTCGCAGTGCCGAACGGGGTGTCGTAGGTTGAGCCAGAACCCACTACGCATCTCGTGATGCGGTTTGCGATGTCTCTCTCGATTCGCCACGTGACCCCTTCGGTCCCTTCGCTGGATTGCGCGTTACCCGGTGCAAAGACGGGCACCGGAAGGGATGGGTTGGCTTCGTAAATGGGCAGGGTGAGGGCGGCCTCGCGCAGGGTGAGAGTGCCCGGACCGCCCGGTGCAACGACATTTGGCCAATCGGCACCCGCGACGCTAACGCGCAAGGCGTGACCAGCCTGCCACTGCCAAGCAGTCGCTTCAAGTTCTACATCTACTTCACCAGCTGGGCCGATCAACAGCGTGCCACGGGTCACCAGAGTCGAGGTACCGTCAGGTGCGACATCACATAGGCGCACGGCGATGATCGGATGCGGGCAGGTGGCCGTGACGTGCGCACGCAGGTGCACGCTGCCAGCAATTTCCAGAGCCTTCGTTATCGGGATATCCCAGGTGAGGCTCGCCGCATCATCGAAACGCTGATCATCGGGTTGGCCATAGGGCAGGTGGCCAGCACAGGAAATCCACGCGGCGATACCAATATCCGGGTGCACCACATAAGTGGGTTGGTCGGCTAACGAGATCTTGCGTTCACTTGAGCGAGGCGACGGCCAGGTGTCTGAGCGCCACTGGCCCGGCACCATGTCAAGTACCGGATCGGGTGCGTGCGAGAAACGGCAGTACCAGGTATGCGGTGACTCCCAAGTAGTTGCTC
>SHUQ01000100.1 GCA_009694585.1 Candidatus Nanopelagicales bacterium
TCAATTTTCTGGACGAAGGACAGCACATCACCGCCCTCCCCGCAGCCGAAGCAGTACCACATGCCGCGGCTAGGGGTAACGTGAAAACTGGGGCTGCGCTCGTCGTGGAATGGGCACAAGCCCTTGAACGAACCCCCGCCGGCCGCCTTCAAAGTGAGGTATTCGCGGACGATATCGTCGATCTTGGCGCGCTCACGCACCAGCGCCACATCATCGTCGCGAATCCTTCCGGCCATATCCGGAGTCTAAGTGCGGTTGGATATCCCCATGACTACGACCGGAGATAACTCAGGGCTGGATATCGAATTACTGCGCCACCAAACTCCAGGGTGCCTGCGGGTCAACCACCTCAATAACGCCGGCTGCGCCCTGCCTCCTAGCAAAGTCACCGACACCGTGGTCGACCACCTCCACCTCGAAGCCATGATCGGGGGCTACGAAGCCCATGCTGATGTTCACTCCCGGATCGAAAGCGCCTACGACTCGGTGGCCCAGCTCATAGGTGCCCACCCCGACCAGATCGCCCTACTCGAATCAGCCACCGCCGCTTGGGACAAGGCTTTTACCTCAATCCACCACACCCGCCCGTTCAGCGCTGGTGATCGCATCTTGGTGTCCTCATCTGAATACGCCTCCAATGTGCTGCCAATCATGCAACTGGTCAAGGCCCGCGGGGTGCGCCTCGAGTTCATCCCCGATGACGAGCACGGGTGCGTGGATGTCGCGGGTTTCGCAAACTTGCTCGGTGCTGACGTAGCCGCTGTCGCCATCAATCACTGCCCAGCACAAAATGGCTTGATAAACGATGTGGCAGCGATCGGTGCGGCAATTCGTGCCGCCAAGTCGCCCGCGTGGTACCTAGTAGATGCCTGCCAATCAATTGGCCAGTTGCCGGTATCGGCCCCTGCTATCGGGGCCGACTTCATTAGCGCGACCGGCCGCAAATTCCTGCGCGGACCACGAGGCACCGGCTTTCTTTATGCATCTGAGCGCGCACTTGCCGAACTTGAGCCATTTCCCCTCGATCTGCACTCGGCAACTTGGCAATCAGGCGGCTTCGAACCTGCCTCTGGTGCCCGCAGATTCGAGTCATGGGAGAAGTCGTACGCCGCCCTTCTCGGGCTGGGTGCGGCGGTTGACTACGCACTGGCCTGTGGCATCGACGCTATGGCCGGTCGCATTTCCTATCTTGCCGAATACGCGCGCGCTGGGCTTAGCTCCGTCCCCGGGATCATTGTGCGAGATCGCGGTTTGCAAAAGAGCGGCATAGTTACATTTACCCATGAACGGGTTGACGCTCGAACGCTAGTTTCTTTGATCAGGAAGGCCCACATCAATGTGAGTCTCTCCACCCCTGATTACGCGCGAATGGATTTCGAATCCCATGGCATCGACGCCTTGGTTCGTGTTAGCCCGCATGCCTACAACACCACCACTGAACTCGATCAGCTCCTCATGGTGGTCTCCGGTGCTCGAGGCTAAAATGTCCATCAACAATTCGGCACGCCATGCATCACTCGCACCAAATGCGTCAGCGAACCAACCGGGAATGCCAGTGCAGCAAGCTGACGTCGGTAAGGCTCGCGACCTGATCAATGATGACCCGAAAGCGCTCGGCGTCAGTCTTAGCAGCATCAAATGTCGGCCTTAGCCAACTTTCAAGTGAGCGCCCTTCCTCAAGGGTGAGTGCATGCACGACATCGGCGATAATCGCCCGCTGCCTCGCATACTCTGTTACTGCTCCATCCCGGTTCATCACAAACTTCACGGCGATCGCCTTCATTACTGCCACTTCATCGCGGACTTCTTCGGGCACGATCAAATTGGCCGCGTATCGCGTCAGCGGCTCCGTGCCGTATTCAATCTGGGTGGCGATCTGCGCACTGACGCAAAAACGGCCAATCAAGTAACTGGTGAACCGCTTCAGTTCCCGTAATGAAGCCATGGAGCCGTCGAAGCGACCGGGCCAATAATCGAGGTTCGTCAGTCGGCGTAAGGCTTCCAACAGGGCCTGCGGCTCACGGTCTGGGCAGTAGCGCTCGCGGGCGATGGCCACCAAATCCTGCTGAATTTCCGAACTAGTGAATAGCTCCAAATGCACCAGACCAGAATGCACCGCATCTTCGGCATCGTGCACCGAATAGGCAACGTCGTCAGCCCAGTCCATCGCCTGTTCTTCCAAACAGGTGCGCTCCGCCGGAGCCCCCTGGCGCAACCATTCAAATATCGGCCAATCATCTTCATAAAAACCAAATTTCGGGGTGCCCGAACGCCGGCCCCACGGATACTTGCAGGAGGCATCCAAACTCGCACGAGTTAAGTTCAGCCCCACACTGCCACCGGCTACATCCTCAATTTTCGCTTCGAGTCGAGCCAGCACCCGCAGCGTCTGCGCATTGCCTTCGAAACCACCTATATGTGCTGCTAGCCGATCCAATTCGCTTTCACCGTTGTGACCAAATGGCGGGTGCCCTAGGTCATGTGTCAACCCGGCAACTTCAACCAGATCAGGATCACAGCCCAATGCGTTGCCTAACTCGCGGGCGATCTGCGCCACCTCCAGGGTGTGCGTTAGGCGTGAGCGTGGAAAATCCGAAACGCCCGAAACCATGACCTGGGTCTTAGCAGCTAGCCTGCGCAGGCCCACCGAATGCAATACCCGAGCCCGGTCGCGCGCGAATCCAGTGCGGACGGTCTCCTTGACCGGCTCCTCGACAATGCGCGCCAGGTCAGCATCGCTGTAACCGTGCGGTCGACCCATAAGACCGACACTAGTGGCACCACTCCCCAACACCCCACCAGCCCAAATCAACTGAGTGCGCACGTTTTGGTCGTGAAAACCGTGATTTCAGCCGATTTCACGACCAAAACGTGCGCACTCACCGCAAATTCCACTTCGCGGGTGTCCGGTGCGAGTGCTCGACTCCGAGCCCCACCTCGGGAGCCTGTGGATAAAGCTTTGCAGCATCAACCAGTTCTGCTGCAAGGTTGGCGCGTGCCAGATCCAAGTCGCACCAGCAGCACCGAGCAGGCGATCGCCCGCATCGGTAGCTTTCAGCCCATTGACCGGGCTACTGCACTTGCTCATGGGTTAACCGAGGGCCAACTTCGTTCTGCACTCAAAGCTGGTCGCCTAGTGAGTTTGCAGACTGGTATTTTGCTACCCGCGCAGGCTTGGGATTCAGCCGACGGGCACGAGCGACATATGTTCGCAGTGATTTCTGCGCTGCTTCGGCATCCGCGAGCCATTGTTAGCCACGGGTCAGCCGCGGCCGTCCATGATCTACCGTTTGATCGAGTGCGCCCACAGGTGATTATTGAGCCCGTTCTCGGCGAGGTCCCGATTGTTGAACTCACCCAGCCCGGAAAGGGCCGACGTGAACGCCGGTTGCGAATCTTCCCAGGGACAGCACCCCTTGAGCACCTCGATTCACTAAGCGGTTTCCAATTCACCAACATCGCGCGCACCGTCTTGGATCTCGCTATCTCGCTGCCGCCGCACCAAGCGCTGGCACTAATCGACATCGGCCTGCGCCGCCTGATTTCAGTAAATACTCCAAGCCGAAATATACGAAGGCTCGTCCAAGATCCAGCACACCGGGATATCGCGACCAACACCATGCTTACTACCTGCGCGAACTTGGCAGGGAGGCGCGGGCTCAAGGCCCTGGCTACGATCATTCGTGCTGGCGAACCAGCCGCTGAATCCGTCCTCGAATCAATCTCGAGATGGCAAATGCGTAAGCATAAAATATTAATGCCGCAGTGCGGGGTTCCGGTACTTGGTGACGACGGCCACAACTACTGGGCGGATTTCACGTGGGAGCACTTAAAGATCATCGGCGAGGCCGACGGTGTCGCCAAGTATGCAACCAGAGCAGACCATGTCCGCGAGAAACTTCGTCAAGAAGCCTTGGAGCGAGCCGGCTGGCAAGTGGTGCGTTGGACGTGGACCGAAGCAGTCGTCAACCCAACTGTCATGATCAACCGGATCCAAACCGCCATCACCCGCAGGCAGTTACTCGGTAAACGCACCGCCTGATCACGTGGGCGCGGGTGGGGCGCCTGGGTGCGCACGTTTTTGTCGTGAAAACTCCATTTTTGGCCGATTTCACGACAAAAACGCGCGCGCCCAGCGAAGTGCCGGTGGCCGGTGGCCGGTGGCCGGTGGCCGGTGGCCGGTGGCCGGTGGCCGGTGGCCGGTGGCCGGTGGCCGGTGGCTAACCGGTGGTAGACGTGATGATCTGTGGTTGATCCCAATGGGTCAATAGGTAAAACCTCAGCAGCGCTGCGGTCTCGCGACCGACGTACTCAGAAGTTAATGAGGTGCCCGGCCCAGATTCGGTTGGTGACAGGTGCGCATCGATGCCGAAGGCGGCGGCGGTGGCCTGCGCGCGAGCAGCATGCGGCGGGTCAGTAACAAGAGTCGCTGACTGCCACTGCAAATCCCGCATGATCGTTGCTACGACTTGCAGCGCGCCAACCGTGTCGGCGCCGGTCGTGAAGGCGACCACATCTGCTTCCGGAACACCAGCTGCGAGGAGCTGCTCGCGAGCATATTTCGCGGAGCGGGCAGGGCCGGTCACCACGATGACAGGTGCGGTGCCAGCAGCATAAAGCTGTGCAGCATGCGCAAGCCGAGCCTTCATCACGGGTGCGGGATCACCCCAATATCGAGCCGGGTCCAGCACCACGATGGCCTGGGTCGAGCTGCGGTCATCGAGTTGGCTGGTCAAAACGATCTGACAAACCGCGCCGATTGGAAGCAATAGGGCCAAGAAAACCAGCACCGTGCTGGCCACGACCAAGAGCCCCCGAGGGGTGCGCGGGGCCGAAGTGAGGATCGAAAGTGCTGCCGCTCCGGGGCGCGCTGGAACCGAAGGAGCACTCACGCCCCAATATTCACACGGGTATCACAAGTTACCCAGCCGCCACACCGGGTGTGACCACTTCGTCACCCACCGCTGACACTTAGTTCAGCCTCCAGCAAGTTACTGGCAGCGATGTCATCAATAAATGGGGAATCCAGCCATCCCTCGGGCAATATCGGGCGGCGGCCACCTGACGTGCGCCCCCGTGGCCCAGCGCCTACCTCGCAGTTGAAATCCTGATTACCGTTGATCTGACCAATGAGGTCATCTAGCTCGGCAAGACTCGAAACAGTGCCCAAACTTTGGCGGATCTGCTGCTTGACGCTGAAGCCCTTTAAATACCACGCCATATGTTTGCGCATATCTCGACAGCCGCGCGCCTCGCCGTAATCAACGCAGAGCAACTGCGCATGCCGGCGCAAGGTTCGCAGCACCTTGTCAAAATGCGGATC
>SHUQ01000011.1 GCA_009694585.1 Candidatus Nanopelagicales bacterium
CCGAGGCGTAGTAACTGGTGAGCACATTGTCAACGCGCACCCGAGCGACATACATCGCGGGGAGGCCGCCAACATGGCTGCCGACCGGCTGCCAGACGCCTTCTTGCGGTTCAGGATTGGGCACCGGTGAGGTGATGGGCGGCGGCGGATTTAGGTGTTCGACAACCGGGGTAACAATCGGACTGGGCATGACACTGGGCATGACACTGGGCATGACACTGGGTGGACTGGAGGGTTCGAGATCTTCTGGATCAAGTCCGGCGGAGTCCTCGGCGGTGATATCGGCTGAAACCGTTGGGGTTCCGCCCTCCTCTGGTTTGTTCACGTAGGTGTAATAAAAGTCCTCCAACTTGGCAACTAGTGGGCCCATACGGTTGTCGCGCATCCAGGTGGCGACAATCACCTCGGTGGGTTCGCCATTGGCACTTGCGTAAGTGCTCTGGAAAGTGAAACCAGCCCAAAAGGCTGCCGTGAACAGTGCCAATGACACGATCAACAAAATGAAGCGCGGGATTGGGTTATGCCTGCGGGCATGACGTTTGCGTGCTGGCGCAGTGACGGCTGGCTCAGGTTCAGGGGCGCTCTGAGCCGGTGGCTCACCGCTCGACAGGTCCTCGCTCATCGGTCACTGATCTTAAGCCTGTTAACTCAAAAAAGCGGGGCAGGCCACCGAAACGACCCACCCCTTTCCCCTTGCACGCGAGGCGAATCGACGCGAAAGGGAACCTGTGCGATTAGATGTCGTAGTAGAGTTCGAACTCATGCGGATGTGGCCGCAGGCGAATTGGATCGATCTCATGGGTGCGCTTGTAATCTATCCATGTTTCGATCAAGTCGCTCGGGAAGACCCCGCCGACCTGTAGGTACTCATTGTCAGCTTCTAGGGCTTCCAAGACTGCTGGCAAAGAGCCGGGAACCTGAGGGATGCCAGCCATTTCATCCGGCGGCAATTCATATAGATCCTTGTCAACCGGGGCATGCGGCTCGATTTTGTTCTTGATGCCGTCAAGGCCCGCCATTAACTGGGCTGAGAAAGCAAGGTACGGGTTACTGGATGGATCTGGCACCCGGAACTCAATGCGTTTGGCTTTTGGTGAGTTTCCGGTGACTGGGATCCGGATGCAGGCCGAGCGGTTGCGTGCGGAGTAGACCAAGTTAACCGGGGCTTCGTAACCGGGCACCAATCGGTGGTATGAGTTCACTGTCGGGTTGGTAAATGCCAGCAATGATGGTGCATGGTGTAGGAGGCCGCCGATGTACCAGCGGGCGATATCTGAAAGGCCGCCGTAGCCGCGCTCGTCGTAGAACAGTGGCTCGCCGTTCTTCCGCAGTGACTGGTGGCAATGCATCCCAGAGCCGTTATCACCGAAGAGTGGCTTGGGCATGAAAGTCGCGGTCTTGCCGTGCGCCCATGCGACGTTCTTGATGATGTATTTAAAGAGCATGAGCTCGTCCGCAGAACGCTGCAGCGTGTTGAAGCGGTAGTTAATCTCCCCTTGGCCTGCGGTGCCAACCTCATGATGCGAGCGCTCAACATGCAGGCCCACCTGCAGCAGCTTGGACACCATGTCATCGCGGATATCGACGAAGTGGTCAACTGGCGAGACGGGGAAGTAGCCGCCCTTATAGCGGGTCTTGTAGCCGCGGTTGCCGCCCTCTTCGACGCGGCCGGTATTCCACGCCCCTTCGACCGAGTCGATGTGGTAGTACGACTCGTGCTGGTTAGTTTCAAACCGAACGTCGTCAAAGACGTAGAATTCGGCTTCAGCGCCGAAGTAGACGGTGTCGGCAATACCCGTGGATGTCAGGTATGACTCGGCATTAGCCGCCACGTTGCGCGGGTCACGGCTGTAACGCTCGTCGGTGAATGGGTCCAGAATCGAGAAGTTCATCACCAGTGTCTTGGCGTTGCGGAATGGGTCGATGAAAGCGGTTGCGGGATCTGGAATCAGCTTCATGTCTGATTCATGGATAGCCTGGAACCCTCGGATGGATGATCCGTCGAACATTAGGCCGTCATCAAAGACAGATTGGTCGAAGGACTCCACGGGCACGTTGAAGTGCTGCATGACGCCGGGCAGATCAATGAACCGCACATCGACAAACTTCACGCCTTCGGCCTTGATGTAACTCAGCACTTCAGTTGAATTCTTAAACACGAAATCCTCCCTGACGTTTCTACGCATTTGCCCTATGGGTTGGTCCCACTGGGTTCTCGCCTCGCACGGTGGCTGCTGCCTCCGGATTGCTCGAACTTTAGGGCGGGGCCGTGTCACGGGTGTATCCCGACTGTTTCGGTCGTGTTAAAAAATTGCGCGAATTTGGCTCCCCGGTAACGTAGGGGCGTGACTTCAGCCACATCCGCCCCGCCGGAAAGCCCCGGTGCGGTATCTGGATTCGGGCGCCGGGTGGCGGCAATCTGCCTTGACTGGCTGGCTAGTATTTTTCTTTCTCGGGTGTTTTTTGGTCAGGTCACTTACGGCTCAGCCGAAGGGTCGATCTCAGTGCTGGTGCTGTTCGCTGCCGAGGTCATCTTGTTCACCTGGCTGATGTCGGCCTCATTTGGTCAACGAATCATGGGCATTTCGGTAGTCCGGTTGGGCGGCGGGAGGCTCTCACTTTGGCGCATTGCGCTGCGTACGGTGCTCATCTGCTGTGTGATCCCAGCTTTGGTTTACGACTCATCTGGCCGTGGGCTTCAAGATCGAGCGGTCGGCAGCGCCGTAATTCGAACGCGGGGTGTCACTTGAACTACCGAGGTATGAACTCAATTCCTTTTCGTTGAACGTGAAGGTATGGGTTTGATGTTGATGCTTAGCGGGGGCGGCGCACCGCTCGGGCGCTGGTCGGCATCGGTCCCTTGGGGATCGGCAGCGAGCCACCGGTTTGACTTACCGCATCAAGTCGGCGCCTTACCTCGGTAATCTCGCCACCGCGAAGGTTGCGTGGCAACTTGGTTAGTGAGCGCTGCAGTTTGCCGAGAGAGACTTGGCCCGGTTCATCGCCGACCTGAATTTCATAGATGGGGATATCGGGTAGCCAGCGCGCGGTCTTCTTGCGCTCATTACCGAGCATGTGGCCGACCCGACTAGATGGGCCTTCGGATACCAAGATGACTCCGGGTTTACCAACAACTCGGCTGATGAGGTCCTGGTTCTTGTTAACTGCGATACCTGGTGTTACTAACCAGCCACCGCGTAGCGATTGCACCACCGCCGCGGCCGCACCGGGCTGGCCCTCGATCTGTCGGTAGGCGGCCTTCATGGCGCGGCGGCTGAACCAAAAAATTGCTGCGAGGAGCCCGAGCGGGATGCCTACCAAGATGGCCGTGAACAGGTTTAAGAAGATCAAGGTTGGGACGAAGCCAACTACGAATCCCAAAAGGAACAGGCCACCGACTTCTAATGGCAAGGCCCGATAGACCTTCTGGGTCATTGCCCAGTTTTGGGTTATCGAGGACAGTGTGGAGCGGATTTTTCCCTTGGCCATGGGCCCAGCCTAGGGAAGCCGGACCTCGATCGACTCCCCGGCATGGATGCGGCCGGGGTGCTCGACCCAGCCGGTCACCCCGCGCAGCCCCATGGCAGCTTTCGGGAACTTCTCGGCGGCGGTGCCATACTTCGCCTCGACGAGGGCTCCGGCGATCGTGCAGGGGAAGTTCTCGCCACCCAGCATGACAACTGCGCCGCCGGCAAACAGCAATCGGGTCATTCGGGGGAGCTCAGTGAGCCCGGCGATGCCAGCAGTGCAGATGTTGTCGGCTATTACCCCGGGCGCAATTACCTCAATGCCGAGCTCGGCTGAGATGCTCGAAAGTTCGGCCAGGTCGACAATTGAGATTTGCCGATGATTACGGATCGTCGTACCCCTTGGGAAAACATCCTTTTGCCGGGCATCTGATGCCATGGTGAGCCCGTGATGGCGGTCACCCACCGGGCCGCCCCAATCGAGTTCGAGTTCATTAACCAAATCAGGAATTTGCGCTTCAGGTCGCCAGATGTGCACCGCAACAACGCTGGCGCTCATCGCTTTGTGTCGATCGCCTGCTGGTAGAGGCGACCGGCGCGGTAGCTCGACCGCACCAAGGGCCCACTCATCACTCCGACAAAACCAATTTGCGTTGCCCGCTCGGCCAAGGCTACGAAAACATCAGGTGTCACCCAGCGGTCGACCGGGTGATGGCGCGGAGATGGGCGCAAATACTGCGTGATTGTGAGGAGGTCGCAACCGGCAGCGTGCAAATCAATTAGCGCGATATCAATTTCTGAATCATCTTCGCCCATGCCCAAGATCAAGTTGCTCTTGGTGATCATGCCTGCTGATTTGGCTTGGGTTAACACATCCAAACTACGTTCATAGGTAAATGCTGGGCGGATGCGCTTGAAAATGCGAGGTACGGTTTCCAAGTTGTGCGCCAATACCGCAGGTTGCGCGGAAAATACTTCGGCCAACAAATGTGGCTCACCGGAGAAATCCGGAATTAGAACTTCGACATTGGTATCTGGGTTTACCTCTTGGATCTGGCGAACAGTTTCGGCATAAAGCCACGCACCTTGATCGGGTAGATCATCGCGGGCTACTCCGGTGATAGTTGCGTAACGCAGACCCATTGCTAGCACCGACTCGGCAACCCGGCGGGGCTCATCGCGATCCAACGGGGCCGGCTTACCAGTATCAATCTGGCAGAAGTCACAGCGCCGGGTGCATTGCTCACCACCGATCAAGAAAGTAGCCTCGCGGTCCTCCCAGCATTCATAGATATTCGGGCACCCGGCTTCTTGGCAAACCGTATGGAGGCCTTCGGCTTTGACAAGCGCATTGATCTTTAGGAACTCGGGCCCGGTCTTTAACTTGGTGCGGATCCATTCTGGCTTTCGCTCAATCGGCACCTCGGAGTTGCGCGCCTCGATCCGAAGCATGCGCCGGCCTTGGCTATCGGAATAGACCGGATCGGCGAGGGTCATGGGCTCAGCCTAAGGGGTGAAGTACTGCTGGGAGGAACTCGATCACGGTGGGCAGCACTTCGGCAACGGTGACCGAGCGGCCAAGTTCTTGGCTCAGTGAGGTGACTTCGGCATCTTTGATCCCGCAGGGCACGATTTTGTCGAACCACGACATCTCGCAGTCGCAGTTTAGGGCGAACCCATGCATCGTGACACCTTCAGTAACTCGAATCCCTATTGCGGCAACCTTGCGGTCAGGGCCGTGATCATCGGCCGGAATCCAGACTCCACTGCGCCCGTCAATGCGCACGCTGGTGACCCCAAGTGCGCTGCAGACATCAATCAAGAGACCTTCGATGCGTCGCACATGGGCAACAACATCAAGTGGGCTTGGGAGGCGAACAATCGGGTAGCCGACAAGTTGCCCGGGTCCGTGCCAAGTGATTTTGCCGCCGCGGTCAACATCAACTACCGGTGTGCTATCGAAGGGGCGCTCATGTGGTTCAGTGCGGCGCCCGGCGGTATAGACCGAAGGGTGTTCGAGCAGAAGCACGGTATTGCTCGCAGTTCCGGTGACCACCTCAGCGTGTACGCGACGCTGCAAATCCCACGCCGTACCATAGTCAACTGCGTCGTCGCCAAACCCAACCATGCGAATTTCAAGTGCGGTATCGGTTGTTGTCATCGCACGCCCAAGTCTGTCAGTACCGCATCTGCCGCTCGCCGGCCACTTATCATCGCACCCTGGATGGAGGCCGTCTCACGGTAATCACCGCAAATGAACAGGCCGTCGGTTAGTTTCGAAGACTTGGGGACATGTAGGGGTGGCAGCATCGCTGGTAGCGCGTATGGAATTGCGTACTGGGCAAGTGGCTCCCACCGCTTGGTATCGACGCCGTACATAGCCGCGAGGTGTGTTCGCACCACTTGTTCGTCTTCAACACTTGAATTGGCGCCGAGGGCAGATGATGAGATGAGTACCTGACCTGCTGGTGCGTAACTGGGAGCAGCATTTGTTAGTACCACCGAATTCAGCACCGGCCCACGATTTTCGCCGTCAACGACAAGAACACCGGCTCCATCGTTGAGAACATTGCCTGGTTGTGTCGCCAAGTGATACCAAGTGGTTACCGATCTACCAAGTGGCACCGCAATACTTGGATTCAAAGATTTAGCACCGTTCGGATTGGTGGCAATTACGACTGCGCGCACCCGAAACTCACCGCCCTCGGTTACCACTAACCCGGCTTGGGCTTTGGTGACGGTGGTGTTGCAGCGCACGGTGCCAGCCGGAAGGGCATCGCGTAGTTGTTCGGGTATTGCCTGCATGCCTGCACTTGGAACGGCGGGCGTGCCAGTTACGAATGACTTCAAGATTAAATCCATGAACCGCCGCGACGTTTGTAAATCGGGCTCAAGGAACACTCCTGCCAAGAAAGGACGAAGTACTTTGTCGAATAGGGCGTCATCCACGCCAGCGGCGCGCAGCGCCACGGCACTGGAAGTGTCTTCGCGAAGGAGGATACTTCGTGCGGGCGCGCGCGCGGCCCGCAATGCATAGCGAGCAAACCGCGCTTTGCTGGGCAGTGAGCCGGTGCGCGGTGCGGCCGAATCCACCACCCAGCCCAGTTGGGTGCGGGGGTCCCCGAGCCGGGTGCGCCCGCCTTCGAATGCGACCACGACACCAGCGGTGAGCGGGCGCAGTCGCAAGGCTTCGTGGTCGAGAACTCGCGCGGATTCAGGGTAAGCCGGGTTATAAAGCTGGAACCCGCGGTCAAATAAGTAACCATCTACCCGGTCAGTTCGTACTCGTCCACCGACATCCTCACCAGACTCGAGCACTAAGACATTAAGTCCGTGAACACAAAGTTGTCTCGCGGCAGCGAGCCCGGCAAGGCCGGCCCCAATAACGACAACGTCGTAAGGCATTAGGCCAGGGCCGCCCGGATCGCCGATTCGATATGTGGGTCCTGCCAAGTGAAGCCTTCGGATTCAAGAACCGCGGGTACTACCCTGATGCTGCCGAGCACTTCACTTGAGAACTCACCGAGGGCGATCTTAAGTGCGAAACTGGGCACCGGTAACAGGGTGGGTCGGCCAAGTACGCGGCCCATTGCCGCGGTGACTTCTGCATTGGTTGCGGCGTGCGGCGCAGTTAGATTGACCGGGCCAGAGATGTTTTCAGAATTCATTAAAAACTCTAGGGCCGATAATTCATCACGCAATGAAATCCATGACCAGTACTGGCGGCCACTACCCATCTTGCCGCCTAGGCCAAGGCGAAAAAGTGGAAAGAGTTTTGCCCATGCACCGCCCGCCTTTGCCACGACTAATCCGGTACGGGCGTGAACTACCCGGATACCTGCTTGGGCAGCTGGGTTGGCCGCGGCTTCCCAGGCGCGCACCACATCGGCCAAGAACCCGGTGCCCGGGGGGTCGGTTTCAGTTACCGCCTTGTCGCCGGTATCGCCGTACCAACCAATTGCCGATCCGGCAATTAGGACGCGGGGTTTGGGATCAAGTTGGGTCATGGCTCGCGCAATAGTGCTGGTGCCGTCGACCCGGCTCTCAAGGATTTCGCGCTTGTACTCATCGGTCCAGCGGTGGTCGCCAACGCCTGCGCCAGCCAGGTGGATCACCACTTCGGTACCGGCGAGCCCAGCGAGGTCAACGGTACCGGCTGCGGGATCCCAGGACACTTCATCAGGTGCCGCTGCCGGGCGCCGTACGAGTCGAAGCACCTGATGGCCTTGTGCTCGCAGGTGTATCACGAGCGCTGAACCTATGAGTCCGGAAGCACCGGTGATTGCTATTCTCATGAAATCACAGACCGAGCTCGGCCTCGAATGAAGCTTCTTCGAGTCGCTGTCTAATGGTTCCTAAGAATCGTGCGGCGTCAGCCCCATCGATAATCCGGTGATCGTAGGAGAGAGCGAGGTAAACCATCGACCGGATTGCGATGACATCTTGTCCGGTCGCATCGGTGACAATGATCGGCCGCTTAACCACAGCGCCGGTGCCGAGAATCGCTACTTGCGGCAGGTTGATGATTGGGGTATCGAACAGGGCGCCACGGCTACCGGTGTTGGTGACAGTGAAAGTACCGCCGCTCAGTTCATCGGGGCTTAGCTTATTGGTGCGGGTTCGATCGGCAACGTCTGCGATGTGACGTGCCAGTCCGGCGATGTTGAGATCCCCGGCCCGCTGGATCACCGGCACGAGTAGACCGCGCTCGGTGTCGACCGCGATACCGAGGTTCTCGGCATCGTGGTAGGTGATGGTGCCTTCATCCATATTGATTGAGGCATTGACCTGCGGGAATTGCTTTAGAGCTTCAATAGCAGCTTTGCAGAAGAACGGCAGAAAGGAGAGCTTGACGCCTTCGCGGGCTTCGAACTCGCTCCTAATTCGATTGCGGAGGCTAGCAATACCGCTGACATCTACTTCAATGACGGTTGTTAGCTGCGCTGATGTCTGGAGGGATTCAACAAGGCGTTCGGCAATTACCTTGCGCAGCCTTGGCATTTTTTCGGTGCGTCCTCGAAGCGGTGACACTGGTGGCGTGGCTGTGGTTACGGGAGCCGCAGAAACTGGCGCTCCGGCCGCTGCTGCGCCCGGATAACTTTTTTGCTGCGCGGCGTCGAGCACATCTTGCTTGCGGATGCGCCCGCCGACACCGGTGCCGGTGACCGTAGCCAGATCAATATCGTTTTGGGCGGCGAGGCGGCGCACCAGCGGGGTGACATAAGCATCGGATAGATCTGCTGCTTCGACCGGTGCTACTTCGACCGGTGCAGCCGTACCGGTCGCAATACGACCGAGTTCACTGCCTACGGCGACGGTTTGATCTTCACCGGCGGTGATAGCGACCAAGATGCCGCTGGCCGGTGCGGGGATCTCAGTATCGACTTTGTCGGTGGAGATCTCCAAAATCGGCTCATCGGCCGCCACTTGATCACCTACTTGCTTTAACCACCGGGTGACGGTGCCTTCGGTGACGCTTTCGCCAAGGGCCGGCAAAGTGATGCTGATTTCAGCTGCACCTTGGGTGCTAGCGGGCGGCACAACCGGGGCCACTGGGGCTTCGGTAGCAGCAGGCGCAGGTGCGTCGCTGGCCTCGCCGATCACGGCTAGTTCGGCACCAACTTGCACGGTTTCGTCCTCCTGCGCACGAATCGCAAGTAGCACGCCGGCGGCCGGCGATGGTATTTCGGTGTCGACTTTGTCGGTGGATACCTCAAGTAGCGGTTCGTCAGCAGCGACGGTGTCGCCCACTTCCTTCAACCAACGCGTGACGGTGCCCTCGGTAACGCTTTCGCCCAACTGCGGCATGGTGACTGAAAACGTCATAGTGGTGGTCTCCTGTCGGTGTTAAGAGTGGGCGTGCAGTGGTTTGCCGGCTAAAGCCAGATGCGCTTCGCCCATAGCCTCATTTTGGGTGGGGTGGGCGTGGATCAGCGCTGCCACATCTTCGGGATGGGCTTCCCAGTTCACGATCAGTTGCGCTTCGCCGATTTGCTCGCCCATGCGCGTGCCAACTAGGTGGACCCCAACAACGGGCCCATCGGTGACACTGACGAGTTTGATGAAGCCGGCTGTGCCGAGAATCTGGCTCTTGCCGTTGCCGCCGAGGTTGTATTCGTAGACCTTTGTCTGATCGCCGTACTTGGCGCGGGCTTCATCCTCGGTGAGGCCAACACTGGCAACCTCAGGTTCGCAATAAGTGACGCGCGGGATATTGACATCGGCTATCGCCATCGGGTTCAATCCGCCGATCTCTTCGGCGATGAAAATCCCGTGCTGGAAGCCGCGGTGCGCGAGTTGCAAGCCCGGGGTGATGTCGCCGGCCGCATAAACACCGGCAACGTTGGTGTGCAGGCGATCATCAACAAGTACCCAACCGCGCTCCATCGCAATACCTTGTTCCTCAAAGCCCATGCCGGTCGCATTCGGCCCGCGACCAACGGCAACTAGGAGTAGGTCCGCGTCCAGGGTGGTGCCGTTTTCCAGGGTGACATGGACGCCGGCATCGTCTTGGGTTGCAGCTGCGAACTTAATGCCGGTCGAGAAATTAATCCCGCGCTTACGGAAAGCGCGTTCGAGGGCTTTCGAACAAGCTTCATCTTCATTAGGCACTAGGTGAGGTAGGCCTTCAACGATGGTGACGTCAGCGCCAAATGAGCGCCAGACGCTGGCGAACTCAACACCGATGACGCCACCGCCTAAGACGATGACGCGCTCGGGCACGTAATCAAGGTTTAGGGCTTGGTCAGAGGTCATGATGCGTCCGCTGATTTCAAGGCCCGGCAAGGTTCGCGCATACGAGCCGGTTGCGAGCACCACGTTCTTGCCGGTGTACCGCTCGCCGTTAACCTCGACCGTGTTGGGTGCCACTAAGCGGCCGGCGCCCTCGACGAAGGTTACGTTCCGGCTCTTGACCAGACCTTGAAGGCCCTTATAGAGGCGACCAACAACCCCGTCGCGATATTCATTTACTTTTGGCATGTCAATGCCCTCGAAAGTCGCGCGCACCCCGAAGGCGTCGCTCTCCTTTGCGCTGTCGGCGATCTCGGCTGCGTGCAGGAGAGCCTTGGTTGGGATGCAACCCCGGTGCAGGCAGGTACCACCCAGTTTGTCTTTGTCGATCAAGATGACCGACATACCCAGCTCGGCGGCCCGAAGGGCGCAGGCATAACCACCGCTGCCGCCACCAAGTATCACTAGATCGGCAGCGGGCACGTCGAACTCCTAACGGCGGTAGATGGTCTTGTGTTCGCTCCTTATCCTGCCGCAAGCCTCTTGGCGACCTGCACGAAGGTGCGCACCGCGGCGCCGGTTCCGCCCTTAGGCGTGTAGCCGTAAGGGGTCTTGTCATTAAATGCCGGTCCAGCGATATCAAGGTGCACCCAAGGCTGGCCATCGGGGATGAACTGGTTCAGGAAAACCCCGGCCGAGAGCATGCCGCCGAAGCCGTCGCCGATATTGGCAATATCGGCGGTGGCTGAATCCAAGGTGGCAAGTAGATCCTCGGGAAGTGGCATCGGCCACATGGCCTCACCACCTGCCTCAGCGGCCGCGCAAACCTGGGCCCGGGCATCGTCATCATTGGACATCACTCCAGCGGTTCTGGTGCCAAGGGCGATGCGCTGAGCGCCGGTCAAGGTGGCCACGTCGATGATGAGAGTTGGCTTGTCCTTTGCGGCCATGGCAAGTGCGTCGCCAAGAACTAGCCGGCCCTCGGCGTCGGTATTAAGTACTTCGACAGTCATGCCGTTGTACATCGTGATGACATCGCCCGGGCGCTGTGCGGTGCCACTTGGCATGTTCTCCGCCGTTGGTACCCAGCCGGTGACTTTAACTTTTAGGCCAAGTGCCGCGATGGCTTGCACGGCCGAAATAACTGAAGCAGCGCCGGCCATATCGCCCTTCATCTCGTCCATCTTCGATGCCGGTTTGATGGAGATACCGCCGGTATCAAAAGTGATGCCTTTGCCGACGATGGCCAGATGGGCTTTGGCGCCACGTGGCGCGTAGACCATCTTGACTAGTCGCGGCGGGTTGGCGGAACCTTGCCCGACACCCAAAATTCCACCACAGCCATCGCGCTTGAGGGCGCGCACATCCCAGGTGGTGACGGTGACAGGTAGCCCGGCGACCGCTTTCTTGGCGGCGGCTGCCAAGGCGATCGGGGGCAGGGCATTGGGCGGGGTGTTGACTAAGTCCCGGGTCAGATCAACGGCGTCGGCAACGATGTTGATTTCCTCGACTATGCGCTTCTGGGCAGCACTGATCGGCCCGGGAACGATGAGAATAATGGTCGCGGGTGGGGTGGAGTTGGGCGCAGCTTTCGACTTAAACTTCGTGAACGCATACGCGGCGAGTCGGGCACCGGTCGCAATTGCCTCGAGTAGTGCTGGCTCCGGCGCGGCAAGGATGGCAACCTTCTTACTACCGGACAGCGCTCGAATCGCATTACCGTTGGCTCTGCGAATGGCTTCAAGATCGAATTCGGCTTTATGCTCGCCAAGACCCACTGCCACGATCACCGGCGCTCTAAATCCGGCGACCCCACCTAATTTGGTGATCTCACCGGACTTGCCAGTGGCACCGAGTGCGCTAAGGGCATCGGTGACCTTCTTGGCTTGCGCGGGACTTAAGCCGTGACCGGCAATTTCGACGCCACGGCCTTTGGGCATTACTGCTACGAGAAGCGCATTGCAGGCGATCGTGGCAGGGGGGGTCTGGGACAGAGTGATAGTCATGACCAAAGAATAGTGGGATACGGTCAACCCTGTGAATCCACTGAAGCAGACCCCACTAGCTGAACGTCATGTGGCCGCGGGCGCGAAGATGGCCGACTTCGGTGGCTGGGAGATGCCAATTGAGTACACGGGGGTGGTGGCAGAGCACACCGCGGTGCGCACCGGCGTCGGTATTTTCGATGTCTCGCACATGGGTAAGGTCCGCATCAAAGGTCCGAGCGCCGCCGCATTCTTAAATGGCTTGTTAACTAACGATCTAGATCGAATTACGGTGGGGCAAGCGCAGTACACCATGTTGTGCAATGAGTCTGGTGGCGTAATCGACGATCTGATCGTGTACCGGTGGGCCGATGACGACATCTTCATGGTTCCTAATGCCTCGAATGCGCCAAGTGTGGTTGCGGTCCTGCGGGCCGCGGTGCCTGCCGGAGTCGAAATTGTTGATCAGCACAATGAGTTAGGCATCATTGCGGTTCAGGGGCCGGGTAGTAGGGCACTCATTGAATCTATGGGGATGCCTACCGATCATGACTACATGACCATGGTGGAGTCGAAGTTTCGAGGTGAGCCGGTCACGGTATGCCGCACGGGTTACACCGGTGAGCACGGCTATGAATTGGTGGCACCGGTTTCGGTGCTGGTTGACCTTTGGGACGCACTCCTGGCTCGCCGTGATGAGTTTGGCGTGGTTCGCGCAGGGTTGGGTGCCCGCGACACCTTGCGGACGGAGATGGGCTACCCGCTACACGGCCAGGACCTCAGTTTGGATATTTCACCCAGCCAAGCGGGGTTGGCCTGGGCGGTGGGCTGGGATAAACCGGTATTTGCCGGGCGCGAGACACTAGTTGCCGAACGTGAAGTGGGCCCAAGGCGCCGGCTGCGCGGCTTGCTGTCGATGGATCGCGGGATTCCGCGCCCGCATATGGAGGTGCGCCGGGTCGCCGCCGAAATACTCGCCGGTGCGGTAATCGGCGAGGTCACCAGTGGTACTTTCTCGCCGACTCTTAAGCTAGGGGTTGCACTTGCACTACTGGATCCGTCAATAAATATTGACGAGGAGGTGGTGGTCGACGTTCGTGGTCGCGAATCTCGATTTACCGTAACTAAGCCGCCGTTTGTGCAACCATCAACTCGAACCTAGGTCACCTCTGCCAGATACGCCGGCTTCGGTGAAAGTCGCCATGTCATGTAGCAAGGCAATTGCGGATTGCACAATTGGCAGGGCCAATAGCGCACCGGTGCCTTCACCAAGGCGCATCTGGTAGTCAAGCAGTGGGATCATGTCGAGGCGGCTAAGTGCGATGGAGTGCGCTGGCTCAGCGGCAAGGTGACCGGCAATCCACCAGCTCTTTGCCCGATAGTCCATTCGATCAACGGCAAGTGCCGCCGCGGTGGTGATTGTGCCGTCGAGAATCACCGGCGTGCGGCGTAGTGCTGCTTGCAGTAAAAAACCAGACATCGCTGCAATGTCGGCGCCACCCACAACTTGCAGTAACTGCTGCGGGGAGCCCATAAAGGGTCTTCCGCGTCGCATGGCATCACGCACCGCCGCGCACTTACGCATCCAAGTGGCGTCGTCGATCCCGGTACCCAGGCCGGTAACGGCCGCTGCGTCAGCCGAGGCGAGTAGGCCAACCAGAGTTGCTGCGGGCGTGGTGTTGCCAATGCCCATGTCACCCGCGATCAAGATATCTGCACCCGAGTCGATTTCTTCATCGGCGATACGCTGCCCAAGTTCGAATGCGGCTGCACTCTCGGCTTGCGTGAGTGCGTCCTCACGGTCTATTGAGCCGCTGCCGCGCCGAATGCGATGTTGAGCGATTTCGGGGCCAAGCGCGCTTAGGTATTCCACATCACAATCAACGCTTACGTCGATAACACGTACTTCGGCTCCGCCCTGCCTTGCCAGCACGTTCACCGCGGCACCACCGCTAATGAAGTTCAGCACCATTTGGGCCGTTACTTCAGGGGGGTATGCGGATGTGCCGACCGTGCGCGCTACTGAGTGATCGCCCACAAAAACCACCACTCGCGGCCGCATAAATGGCCGCGGCGGACACCGGCCTTGGACCCCGGCTGCCCAGATGCCGATGCTTTCGAGTCGGCCTAAGGAACCAGCTGGTTTGATGATTGTCAGGTGCCGCGCTCTTGCCTGTTCCATGGCTGTCTCGTCAGGCAGCGATACTTCAACCCTTGCCGGTTCGCTATCAGCCACAGCCTTACCCTCTCACTGCCCTGAATTGCTCTATTGGCGTGGACCGGCTGTTACGAATGCGGGCCGTGGATCAAACACCGCCCGGCGTGAAACCCGGCGCAGGGCGTTAAGTATGGGCGCACCCGCAACGAGTATCAGCGTAACCGTGAGTACCGCTCGAGGAATGTCATAGCCAAGTGATGTCACGACCGTGAATTTGAACCACGAGACTAAGTTTTCGCCAACGGCCGCACCGGGTACGTAGGCCACTGCTTCTGGCAGGTCGGCGGTAAATGGCCAGAACCAGAGGTTCAGCAGTAGCCCATAGGCGAAACTCGCTACTGCGCCGTATCCTGCGAGCAGCAAAATTTCAGCGCGGCCGCTAAATTTGGGCAGCAAGCCGGCACCAAGACCAACCCAAGCGGCTGCGAGCATTTGAAAGGGCAGCCACGGCCCGACCCCGCCGGTGATAAGCGCCGAAGCAAAAAGTGAGACAGCCCCAAGGGCGAAACCAAATCCCGGGCCAAGGGCTCTACCACCGAGAACTAAAACCACCCAAATGGGCTCGATGCCAACGGTACCGCCACCGAGAGGGCGTAGCACCGCGACCACAGCCGCGAGTACCCCGAGCATCGCGACCGCTTTAGCGTCCATGCCGCCATCGGTAAATGATGAAACTACAACCGCGAGCATCAATGGGACGATGATCGCAAAGAGCCAGGGCGCGTCTGTTGAGTGCGCAACAACACTTGAACTCGGTGCGGCAAAAAGCGGCCAGCCGAATGCGATTAATCCGACCAGCGAAGTCGCCATGATCGTGCTGAAGGATCGAGCCCCAAGTCTTAAGGCCGGTGAATTATTCATCCGACGGCCATCCCTGCCCGAACTTCAGCAACGGTCAACCAGTTTTGGGGCGCGAGAATCTTCGCCACCTGCGGAGCAAACATTGGGGAGGCCAGTACGACCGAGTTGGTTGGTCCGTCCGCGACAATCTCGCCCTCAGCGAGCACGATGACACGAGTTGCTACTTCCGCGACCAATTCAACATCGTGGGTTGCAAGAACAATCCCGTGTCCGTTTGCCGCCAACTCGCGAAGAATTTTGACTAACCTGGTCTTGGTCGGATAGTCCAAACCGCGGGTTGGCTCATCGAGTAACAGTAGTGGCGGGCGTGCCGCCAGTACTATTGCTAGGGCAAGTAGCAGTCGCTGACCTTCGGAAAGGTCACGCGGGTGTGTACCGTCCAGTACTTCTGGTGCGAGAAGCGCCAACAGGGCACGGGTGGTTCCGGGTTCAACGCTGGCGTCATGATCTGATGATCTGCACTCGCTAGCGACGCTCGAAGCTTCGAGTAGATCACCGGGGTCTTGCGGCACTAATCCAACACTGTGTACGAGTTCAGCGGCCTTGATTTCGCGGGGGTCTTTACCGTTAGTGCGGACGAGACCTGAGCTGGTGGCCCTTAAGCCCACCATGGTGCTGAGTAACGTGGATTTGCCGGCACCGTTGCGCCCCATGAGGGCAACAATTTCGCCACGGGTGACGGTGGTGCTGACATTTCGCAGCGCTGCAACATCGCCGTAAAGCACGGTCAGGTGATTCGTGGTAGCTAGCGGTGTCGAATCACGTTCACCGTTGATAACACGAAGTGGTGCGGTGCGTCCGGTCAGAAGCTCACGAAGGGGGCCAGCTGCACGCCGAGCGTCGCGAATAGTCAAGGGGAGCGGCTGCCATCCAGCAAGTCGTCCCAGCTCAACAACAGGTGGTGCGATTGGTGAATTGCCCATCATTTCGCTCGGGGTGCCGTTGCTGACGGGCGCGCCGTCGCTGGGCACAATCACGATCCGATCGGCGTACTGCACCACCCGCTCCAATCGGTGTTCAGCCATCACCACCGTGACATTGAGGTCGTGTACCAGACGTTGCAGTGCCGCGAGCACATCTTCGGCAGCGCCCGGGTCCAATGCTGAAGTGGGCTCATCGAGTACGAGCACTTTGGGGTGCGAAGTCAGCACCGATCCGATCGCTACCCGTTGTCGTTGGCCGGCGGATAGTGAGAGCAGGGGTCGGTTACGCAAATCTGCTAGTCCGAGGAGGTCAAGAGTTTCTTCAACTCGCCGACGCATGACATCAGGAGCTAAGCCAAGGCACTCCATGCCGTACGCGAGTTCTTCCTCCACGGTGTCAGAAACGAATCCGCTCATCGGATCTTGTTGAACCACCCCGACGAGGTCAGCAAGTTCGCGCGGAGGGTTGACGGCGGTATCCCGTCCGTCGATGAGGATTCTTCCGGCTAGGGTGCCGCCGGTGAAGTGCGGTACCAAGCCGTTAATGGCTCGGAGCAAAGTGGTTTTGCCGCTACCGGTGCGGCCCACAACGAGCACGAGTTCACCTTCGGGGATCTGCAAGTTCACGTCACTTAGCACCGGCTCAGTAGCCCCTGGATAAGTTATCGAAACGTGCTCGAAGCTGATCATGCAGTTACCTCAATTTTTTTCATCTGTACCGGGGATGAGCGGGGAAGAACCGGCGCGGTAATTGCGGGTGTAGTTGCAATGACCAAACCGATTAGGGGTAAGAGCGGCAGCACCGGCCACGTCGGGGGATTACTCGGGGTATCTAGGCCCGCAATCGAAAGCCAGGCGCCGGCTACGAAACTAAATGCGACGATTACTCCGGCTCCAGCCACCAGTGTTTCTGGAAGTGCCCATGGATCTGGCCGGTATCTGGTGCGTACTGCAGCCCGTGCTGACATCGTTATTGAAACTATGCAAACGCTGACGCCCACAACCAGCATCGGTAGGCCAAGTGCAAGGGGTGAACCTGCGGCGATTAGCGCATACGCCCCGATACAAGCAGCCACCAAGCCAATTAGCAGTAACACAGAATTCGTACGGCGTCGTGCTGCACTGACTGCGCCACGGCGACCGTAACCTCGGGAGTCCATTGCTGCGGCAAGTGTCACTGATTTTTCCAAGGCCCCCTCGAACACCGGCATCGCGGAGCCCGCGATGGCACGTACGCCGCTGGTTGGACGGCCACGGAGGCGGCGTGCAGTGCGCACTCGATCAACATCGGTAACCAACTGTGGGGTGAATGTCATCGCCACCACGACACTTACGCCGAATTCATAAAGTGCTGCAGGGACTGACTTCAGTAACCTGCTTGGTGAGGCGAGTGAATTCGCAGCACCTACGCACATCAAAATAGTTGCAAGTCGCAGGCCGTCGTAGAAGGCCAAGAGCAGACTCTCGAAGGTGATGTCACCACCGAGTCGAGCCCCCGAGAGCCAAGATGGCAAAGTCAAGCCAGGCAGCGGAAGCAAGATCGTGGTTCCAAATGCGGCGCCGAGAAATAGTTGGACCGCAACACGGATGACGATCACGGCCACTCCGAGGCGTAGGAAGAACATGAACGAGCGCCCCCAGGGTGCATCGGGTTTGCGGGCGCTGACCACCACAGCGGCCACCGCAATAATGAGAACTAGCAATAGCGGGTTGGTCGTTCGACTTGCCGCCGCGGCCAATCCAAGGGCCCAGATCCACCAAGCTGCCGGGTGGAGCCAGCGCGGGAGAGCCAGCAGTGATCTGGTCATCAGACTCGCCTTCGTTGCACTAGCCATGCCGCTACCAAGCCGAAGGCGATGATCAGGCCAACTGCGATTAGCGGCACTGGACTGCCTGCTGTTGATGCCGGTGCGGCCGTAATTGGTTCGTGGCTTGCGCCTGTTGTGGGCACCGCTAACACATCGGAAACTTCATCAGGGCTAACAGTGGTTGCGCTGATATCGATGGTAAGCACACATTCGCCCAGCGGGTAGTCATCTATTCCGCAGACCATCCCGCCTTTGACCCGCGGTGTCGCGATTGTCATCAACGCTTCGGCCCCGGATCCGGTTTCACCGATTACCGCACAGGCGCCGCGCGCCGGCGGGGGTGATTGTCCAGCGGGAGCTGAATCCAAGACCCCTGGATCAATGAACATTGCCACTCTAATGCGGCCTTCTGGTTTCACCACGGATCCACAAATTGTTTTGAATGCTGTAGCCGGTTCGGTGCGAGGCGGGAACTTACTTCCGCTGGCACTTGTGGAAACCGCAAAACGCCAAGCCTGCACATCACCGTCAACTGGTGTAGTGGATGCGGGACCAACCTGGGAGAAAACCCATTGCCCGTTACTCATCGTCCAAAAAGTCCAATAGCGGTATGCGGTCTGGGCCCGGGCCGCCGGGGTAAAAACCAAAACCGCAAGACAGATTACGGTCGTGATAGATGTGGCGCGGGCCCAGATGCGCATTACTGCTGGCTCTGCTGCAGGGTGGTGATCAGATTGACGCCACCGAAATTGGTCGGCTTGTTTTTTGTGGCTTCACTCACCAGGAGCAATAACCCAAGTGGCCCAGGTGCTGCGGCGCCTTCAGGGACCGCGTAGTCGAGGGCATTAGCAACTAAAGTTCCGGTGCCCTTGGTTACCGCCTGCCTGCCATTGGAGTTGGCAACGAAACCGAGGATCGCGAAGCCGGTCGAGCCGTAATCGGGGTCTGAACCCATCGGACTCGGGAGCGAACCGGTAGAAGTTATCTTCATGGCTAGGTAACTACCAGCGGCGGCTTTGGTCGATTCACCGCAGGCCGGATTTGCAGCTAGTGGGCGCGTGCTCGAACCCTTTACCGGCAAAGTGGCTACCAGCCCGAAGAAGCCCTGTGCAGTAGACAGATTGTCAACGGCCCCACCTTTTTGGAATGCGATGCCGCCGCCATTGCCGCAGGGGATCTTCAATCTGGAGAGGTAGCTTGCGGCTTTTCGGTAGGTAGGCACACGCCTATTGGGTTCTTGAGTCATCAATGCTGAAAGCACTAGGCCAGTTGATGCTGAATCGGTCGAGGCGCCCAGATACCAAGGCCAGCCGCCATCTTTGTTTTGCTGCTTGGTTAGCCAAGCACCAGCCGCAGCGGCGCTCGAAACTTCACCTACCGCCATTAAGGCACTTAATGCCAGTGCCGTGGAGTTGGTATCGGGGCCGGTGTAATTGACCGGATCGGAGGCAGCACATGGCTTGGTGGTATCAGTCCGGTAGGCCTGAAAACTGCCATCAGCGCACTGCTGCTTCAGCAGCCACGTTGTTGCTGCCTTGTTGGGCTTAACATCATTTGCGACTAAGCCCAAAATCGCGAGGGACTGTCGAAAGACTCCGTCATAGGTGGCATCCCCGCGCCCATAAAGGCCAAAGGTGGCTGAAGAGTCGGCATATGCGGGGGTGATAACTGCGGTTATTGCCAAGCTGGCTGCGGCCAGAGCCACAATCGCAGTAGAAAGACGTTTGGACATAGTCACCATTTCCTAGTTGAGCGGTTTTGGATTGGTGCCCACGCCATATCCGGCCATCAAAAAACCCTTCAGCACTGATGCGTGAAGGGAGACCGGGTAAAGACCCGGGCTCCGTTCCGTTACCTCGACGGGTGGAGCCGCTCGTAACTGCCAGGTACTCCGACTCGCCCAATTGCTGGGATCACGGTTGCGGGACAGCGCCGGGGTTACACCGGACTTTCCCTGGATTCAGTTACGCGGATTCAGTTGTGAGGTCAACTTCCCATGATTGCCTCTGTGTTGTCAATGCCGACCCGCTAGGCCGGCTAGGGCCTTGGTAGAAAGTGACGATTCCACGATGTGGTCTTTTGCACCCTAGAATGGAGTGCCTTGGATTAACGCACCTGTGGTCACCTGGGTTAGCTACCGATCATTTTGCAGCTGGAGGAGTTTCTAATGGGTTGGTCTTGGCAGTATTTGACGGCCGAAGGTGTTGTGGTCGCAGAACTACCCGATACCTCGATGGCTACCGAGTTCGCGACACAATCTGATGCGGAGACTTGGATAGGTGAGGTTTGGCCGACCCTGCTCGAAGCTGGCATTGAGCAGGTTTTGCTGCTTGAAGAGGATCGAATCGTCTACGGGCCGATGGGGCTGCGCCCAGTTTAAATATGGCCGGCTAGATTTTGGGCGCGCCGCCACGGCGTACCCGCGGTGGGGGCAGGCGCAGGCGACGTAATTGCAAAGTGCGCAAGGTTGCGTAAAGCAGTAAACCCTTGCGGTCCTTGGCTTCGGGGAATGCCTTCTTTGCTTTAAGGCTTAACTGCACTAGCAGCACGACGGTGTCGACCACGATGAGTGCTGTCAGGGCGAAAAACCCGATCGAGACCCAACTTTGAATTAACGAGTTTCGGATAAATCCTAGGGCCAGTACCGCAATGGCGATAAAGATGAAGAATTCGGCCAAGGTAATGCGGCCGTCGACGAAGTCACGCACAAATGCCCGGGCGGGACCACGGTCACGCGCGGGCAGGTACCGCTCCTCACCATTTTTCATACCTTGACGCGCGCGGGCCCTATCTTCTTGGTCACGTTGCCGCGAGGCTTTCTTCGCCGCTTTGGGGTCTTTGGGGATCTTCAGCTGGTTCTTGCGGGCGTCTTCAGCCTCGCGACGTGACGGGGTGGCGTGGCCTTTACTACCGCCCGGTCCAGAGCCAACCGCTGAACCTTGGGACGTCGAATTCTGATCAGCGGCATCGGCGGCTGCGGAGGAGTCCTTCTTACCAAGTCCTAACATGATTGCGCAGCCTAGTCGGCCTTGGCATTTGGCCCAGGCAGGGCAAGCATGCGATCGAGTGAGACCTTGGCCCACTTTGCAGTTTCTGGGTCGACCTCAATGCGGTTAACCACGTTGCCGGCGACCAGTGACTCAAGTGCCCACACCAAATGCGGTAGGTCAATACGGTTCATTGTCGAGCAGAAACAAACTGACTTATCGAGATAGGCGATCGTCTTGTCTGGGTGATTTTGGGCGAGACGTTTCACTAGATTCAATTCGGTGCCAACCGCCCAAGCACTCCCGGCAGGTGCCGCAGCGATGGTGGCAATGATCTTTTCGGTTGAGCCGACGACATCGGCCTTGTTAACGACTTCATAGGTGCACTCGGGATGGACAATAACGGTGACACCTGGGACGCGGTCGCGGATATCGTCGACACATTCGGCGGTGAATCGTCCGTGCACCGAGCAATGGCCTTTCCAGAGGATTACCTTCGCAGCGCGGAGCTGGTCGGTGGTTAGACCACCTGTTGGCTTACGCGGGTCAAAAACCACGCAATCAGTAAGTGCGAGCCCTAGTTCGCGTACCGCGGTATTACGTCCAAGATGTTGGTCGGGGAGAAAAAGTACTTTCTCGCCGTGTTCGAATGCCCAGAGCATGCTGCGTTCGGCGTTACTAGATGTGCAGACTGCGCCGCCGTGCCGGCCGGTGAACGCTTTGATAGCTGCTGTGGAATTCATATAAGTAATCGGGATCGTGAGGTCAGCAATACCCGCCTGCTCTAAGACCTCCCAGCATTGTTCAACTTGCACGATATTGGCCATGTCGGCCATGGAGCAGCCAGCCGCGAGATCAGGCAGTATCACCTGCTGGTTCTCGGCGGTGAGAATGTCGGCGCTTTCGGCCATGAAATGCACACCACAAAAAACAATGAACTCGGCTTCGGGGTGCGCGGCGGCCTGTTGGGCGAGTTTGAATGAGTCACCGGTGACGTCGGCAAAGTCGATGACCTCACCACGTTGATAGTGGTGTCCCAGAATAAATAGTCGGTCACCGAGTGCGGCCTTGGCTGCGGCGGCGCGATCTACGAGGTCTGGATCACTGGCCGCGGGCAGGGCACCAGGGCACTCAACCCCGCGCTCACTTGCCGGGTCGGCATCTTGGCCAAGTAACAGCAAGGCCAGTGGGGTCGGCTGGGGTTCATGGAGCAGTCCGGTCATGGTCCTATTGTTCCGCATCGGTGCCGAACGGGCCTGCCAAGGGGTTGCCGGCAGCAAATTCGGGCCTTTGGAATAGCGCCATTGGGCGAATGGTTAACACTGTCATACACTGGTGTGGTTAGACTCGGCTCACTGGGGCCAGTACCAATGGAGGGGTAAAAATGTCAGCTGATACCACGACCGAGCAGCTCACCAGCGACGGAATCGTCCTGACCGATGCTGCTGCGCTCAAGGTCAAGACTCTCCTAGAAGCTGAAGGGCGTGATGATCTGGCTCTTCGGGTTGCCGTGCAGCCTGGTGGTTGCTCGGGTTTGCGCTATCAACTCTTCTTCGATGACCGCAGCCTCGATGGTGATGTCACCAAGGATTACAACGGAGTCGGCGTCGTTACCGATCGGATGAGCGCCCCATACCTAGGCGGTGCCACCATTGATTTCGTAGACACCATCGAAAAGCAAGGCTTCACTATTGATAACCCGAACGCGGGTAGTTCGTGCGCCTGCGGGGATTCATTTGGTTAACTATCCAACAATGCGAGTTAAAGCCACGGTCGTCTTTGATGGCGACTGTGGCTTTTGCACGTGGAGCGCAGCGAAACTTGAACGCTGGGTCAAGCCCCCCGCGACCGTCATCGCTTGGCAGCACGCAGATCTCGCGGGGCTTGGAGTTACGCAGGCCGATTGCGAAAGTGCGTTGCAGTGGGTACCTGCCCTTGGCACCCCGGTCTTTGGTGGTCGAGCAGTGGCAGCGCTGTTCTTGGCGTCACCACAGCCGTGGCGCTCATTGGGTGTGGTTTTTTGTGCACCGGGGATCAGCTGGCTGGTCGATCGTGGTTACCAAATTATCGCCACCAACCGACATCGTTTACCCGGCGCGATGCCAGCCTGCGCCACTTCGCCGCCCTGACGGGTAGGGTCTGCCAACGTGGCTGTCCTAATCACCGGGTCCATCGCGACCGATCACTTAATGACTTTCCCGGGTCGGTTCGCCGATTCGCTGGTTGCCGACAAGCTGGACAAGATCTCATTGTCCTTCTTGGTTGAGGCACTTGAGATCAGGCGTGGGGGGGTAGCGGCCAATATCGCGTTCGGGATGGGCTGCCTTGGGCTTAACCCGGTACTCGTCGGCGCGGTTGGCGCCGACTTCAGTGACTACGATTCGTGGCTTCAACGTCATGGCGTTGACACGTCTTCGGTGCTAATTTCCGATGTGCATCACACGGCGCGCTTTGTCTGCACCACTGACTTAGAGCAAAACCAGATTGCCTCCTTTTATCCCGGTGCGATGTCAGAGGCCCGAAGTATCGAGTTACAACCGGTTATCGACCGAGTTGGTACGGCAGACATAGTGCTGGTAGGCCCCAATGATCCTGAGGCGATGCTGCGCCATACCGACGAATGCCGTTATCGGGGTATTCCATTTGCCGCGGATCCAAGTCAGCAACTTGCTCGCATGGATGGCGACGACATTCGCCCACTTGTTGAAGGCGCAACCTTGCTTTTCACTAATGAGTATGAGTCCGCCCTGATTCATCAAAAGACCGGGTGGACGGCAACAGATATTGCTTCACGTGTTGAAGTTCGCGTAACCACCCTTGGCCCAGCTGGTGCGCGTATTGAGCGCCGTGGTGAGCCAGTGGTGACAGTGACCTGCCCGGAGGAAGAGCGCAAGGCCGACCCAACAGGTGTTGGAGATGCTTTTCGCGCCGGTTTCCTTACCGGACAGGCTTGGGGCCTTAGCGATGAGCGCAGCGCGCAAATCGGCTCGCTCTTGGCGACTTATGTCATCGAAACTATTGGTACGCAGGAGTACTCGATCGCGCAGCGTCACTTCCTGGAGCGGATCGCTAAAACCTATGGTGACGATGCCGCAGCAGAAATTGAGCCGCATCTTTCCTGCCCGCGGCCGTAACTCGTTACAACAAATGCCATGCGGGTAGAGCCAGCGCCCTGCGAATGGCTGTTACCTGCCCCGGCGCTAGCAGATCTGGGCCAGGACGTAATCGGGTTGGGGGCCGATCTGGCACCCGGCACGGTGTTGCAGGGGTACCGAATGGGCTTATTTCCGATGCATGTCGATACCGGTCAGCTGGGGTGGTGGTCACCGGATCCCCGAGGGATTTTGCGCCTTGCTGACCTGCGAGTAAGTAGATCCCTTCACAAATCAATAGGTCAATTTGAAGTCACCATTGATCAGGACTTCACCCGTGTCATGCGCAAGTGCAGTGCATCGCGCGGTGATGGTGATTGGATCACCGAGGAGTTCATCGCGACATATTCAGCACTGCACGACATGGGTTGGGCGCACTCGGTTGAAGTCTGGAGCAAGGGCGAGTTGGTCGGCGGGTTGTACGGTATTGAGGTCGGGGGAGTTTTTGCGGGGGAGTCCATGTTCTACCGTGAACGTGATGCATCCAAAGTCGCCCTAGTAGCTCTCGTTAATGAATTGCGCACGCGTGGTGATGACAGATTCATCGATGTGCAATGGCGTACCGAGCACCTTGCGAGTCTCGGGGCGGTAGCTATTTCGCGCGCAGATTATTTAACGATGCTGGCAAATGCACTGCTCCTTGAGCCCTGCTTCACCAACTAAGTTGTCGGGTTAACCTGCACGTTAAATACCCACCCGGCCCCGCCGCCGGGGGGCGTACCTTCGCTCAGGAGTGTCGCGTTCTTTAAGCGGCAGTATGCTGGAACGTCGAATTTTGCTGCCGGATCATCACTTATCAGCGCTATTACGGTGCCGGCGGGGTGCTCCATTACGGCGCGATTGAGTGCAATGATCGGAAGTGGGCAGCGGGTGCCGCGCTCATCAAGCCAAATGTGCGTGTCCACTAGGTGTCTTCCCTAACCGCAGCAACCGCACTAGGTAGTGCATCGAGGAAACCCGCAACAGTTTCGGCGGTGCAACCAAGTGGCAACGAAATCCGGACATTGCCACCGGTGTAGGCGCCCATGGCCGCGAGCACATGGCTAGGCCGGGCTTCGTCGGCAACACACGCTGATCCACTTGCTACTGCGAATCCGCGCTTATCAAGTTCGATTACTAGCGCTTCACCGGAGATATAAAGCACTGAGAAAGTAAGAATGTGGGGTAAGCGCCAAACCGGATCACCCAATATTTCGACATCGGGAATTTTGTTGGCGATGCCGGCGCGGAGTAAATCGATATTGGCGAAAGCCTGCTCGCTCTGGGTGACTTGGTTGGTTATTAGTGCCGCGAGGGCGGTGGCAGCGCCAACTGCGCCGGCGATATCGGTGTAGCCGCCCAGCAGGCCGCTGCCACTGTTAAGCGGCGGCAGCCAGTTCACGCCCCGGCGCACCACGAGGATCGCGACCCCGGCCGGCCCGGCCCAATCGCGGGCTCCTGCGGTAAGGATGGACCACCCCTGAGGCAGTGGGATTCTCCCAATGCCTTGGCTGGCGTCCATGAAGATAGGCAGGGCGGGATCGGCGGTTACCACCTGCTCGATCGGCTGGCAGGTACCAACTTCGGTATTGGCCAGTTGCAGAGCGGCGAGGGCCTTGCCCGCGGCGGCCCGGTGAAAATCGACGGGATCGATGCGCCCGAGTGCGTCAACTCCGACTAGTTGCGATCCGGGGTGCAAGCAACCAAGATCAAGCAAGGTGGCGGTCTCAACGGTGCTCATGACCAACGCACCCGGATAGCCGGCCAGAGCCAGGGCCTGCGCGGTCAATACCGATGGGGTGAAATACACCTCATCGGCGCAAATGTTGGTGCCCGCCGAGGCCGACAGACTCTCCGCCACACTGCTGCGAGCCGCGCCGAGTAGTGCGCCTGCTTGCCGCCCAGCATGGTGCAATGCTCTGGGATCCGCCCACGTTTGGGCGGCGGCGGCGGCCATCGAGCCGGCGGCAGCGGCCGAAACTGGTTGGCCACCCACGGCATCAAGTGACCCCGCGGGAGGGTGCCAGTTTCCGACCATGGAAGGCACGTTAGTGGGCGCCGATCCATGTGGTGAATACCTCACCTGAATTTGCTAGGGCCAGAAGGCAACCATGCCCATGAGGCGCTAATGTAGGAGGCAGTTCCAGCTTCCAGCGGAGGGCGTTTCGTGGGTTTGACCGAGGTGGCGGCGCGCCTGCGCCGCCCGCGCGCTTTAGTCATGGTTCTAGGGTCGATTGCCGCCGCGACCGTGCTCAGTGGATGCACGGCAAATGAGGCTTTCTTCTTCGATATGCCCGATCCCGCTTCAAAGGAAGCCCATCTGATTTTGAATCTGTGGAATGGGTCTTGGCTGGCTGCGTGGGGCGTTGGGATCGTGACTTGGGGTCTAATGCTGTGGGCCGCTGTTGCTTATCGCCGCCGACACAAGGACGAAGTACCAGAACAGACCACCTACAACCTGCCACTTGAGTTGCTCTACACGGTCGTTCCCCTCATCATGATTCTCGGCTTGTTCTGGTTCACCGCCAGGGACCAAAGTGAACTGCTGACCATTAAGAACGATCAAGCCCAAACGGTTAACGTGGTCGCTTTCCGCTGGAATTGGGGCTTTAACTACTTGGACGAGGGTGTTTACGCGATTGGTAGCCCTGCCAAGAACGCGGTGCTAGTGCTTCCGGTGAACGAAAAAGTGCGCTTCGAACTCACCTCCCCGGATGTCATTCACTCCTTCTGGATACCCGATTTCTTATTCAAGATGGACGTAATCCCCGGCAAGACCAATGCCTTTGAGTTAACACCTGACAAGATCGGCACCTACCCGGGTCGGTGCGCAGAATTGTGCGGTGTTGAGCATTCGAATATGTTATTTACGGTCAAAGTCGTCGATCGTGCCGAATTTGACGCTTATGTCGAACAATTGAAAGCCCAGGGGCAGACAGGCTTGCTGGACACCGGCAGGAGCACGGACGAAGGTCAAATGCCAGGGGAGACAACCATATGACGATTCTCGGTGATCGCGTCACTTCATCGGATCAGGCACCGCAAGCACCGCAACGCAAGAAGAAGAGTCCTGGCTCCATGGTGGTGTCGTGGTTAACATCCACCGATCACAAAGTCATCGGCTACATGTACCTGATGCTTGCGACATTTTGGTTCTTCGCCGCGGGTGCGATGGCTTTGGTTATGCGTGCTGAACTCGCAATCCCGGGCCTGCAATTTGTTTCACTTGAGCAGTACAACCAGTTATTTACGATGCATGGCACGATCATGCTGTTCCTGTTCGCGACTCCATTATTCGTTGGATACGCGAACGTCATAATGCCGCTCCAGATCGGCTCACCCGACGTGGCATTCCCGAGGCTAAACATGCTCGGCCTTTGGTTGTTCGCTTTGGGTGGAGTAACCGTGTCGCTGGGATTCATCACTCCAGGGGGCGCGGCAGCATTTGGTTGGTTTGCCTACGCGCCGCTCAGTAACGCCCTTTATTCCCCCGAGGTGGGTGGGGACTTGTGGCTGCTCGGCTTGGCGATGGGTGGTCTTGGCACCATTCTTGGCTCGGTTAACTTTGTGACCACTATTTTCTGCATGCGAGCTCCGGGTATGACCATGTTCCGGATGCCGATCTTCACCTGGACTATTTTCGTCACCAGTGTGCTGGCTCTGCTCGCCTTCCCGGTTCTGGCAGCTGCCCTTGCCCTAGCGTTCATTGACCGCAATTACGGTGCGGTGGTTTTCGCCGCCGAAAATGGTGGAGCCATGCTTTGGCAGCACCTTTTCTGGTTCTTCGGGCACCCTGAGGTCTACATCCTGGCGTTGCCATTCTTTGGAATCGCCAGTGAAATCATCCCCGTCTTTTCACGCAAACCGGTTTTCGGCTACAAGGGCTTAGTATTCGCGACCTTGGCGATCGGCGCCCTGTCAATGGCGGTTTGGGCGCACCACCTTTATGTGACAGGTTCGGTTTACTTGCCGTTCTTTGCCTTCATGACGATGTTGATCGCGGTGCCCACCGGCGTTAAGTTCTTCAACTGGATCGGCACCATGTGGAAGGGCTCCGTTTCTTTTGACACCCCGATGCTCTGGACGATTGGCTTCATGTTCACGTTCTTGTTCGGCGGGCTGACTGGCATCATTTTGTCCGCGCCTCCGCTGGACTTCCACCTTTCAGATAGTTACTTCGTGGTGGCGCATTTCCACTACACCGTCTTTGGCACCGTGGTGTTCATGTTTTTCGCCGGGCTTTACTTCTGGTGGCCCAAGATGACCGGCAAAATGCTCGATGAACGCCTTGGAAAGATCCACTTCTGGCTGTTGTTCGTTGGGTTCCAGACCACCTTCCTAGTTCAGCATTGGGTGGGTGTGCAGGGGATGCCGAGGCGCTACGGTGATTACCTGCCGGCCGATGGCTTCTCCACTCTCAACGCGGTTTCAACCGTGGGTGCGGCAATCCTTGGTATTTCAACCCTCTTCTTCATCTGGAATGTCATCAAGACCACCCGCACGGCACCGATGGTCGGTGTTGATGATCCTTGGGGCTGGGGCGGGTCACTGGAATGGGCGACCTCGTGCCCACCTCCTCGCCACAACTTCGTATCGATCCCCAAGATCCGCTCCGAGCGGCCCGCATTTGACCTTCATCACCCCGAATTGGCGGTAACTTCCAGTGCACCTGAAGTTGAAGGGCCACGGTAATGAGAATCGAAGGTGCCATTTTTGCCCTCGGTGCGATCTTCTTCCCACTGACCGCCGGAGTTTACTGGTATCTATCGCGTGATCCGATCGGAACGACTGCCCTTGCCTTGTCCGGCGCTCTGGCGTTCTTGATCGCGTTCTATGTGCTCTACACCTCCAAACGGGTTTATCCCCGGCCCGAAGACCGCCTTGATGCAAATATCGATGAAGCCGATCCCGAGTACGGATTCTTTAGCCCGCATTCTTGGTGGCCGCTGGCTGTTGGCTTTGCCACCTTCTTGGTTGTTCTTGGGCTGATATTCGCGGTTTGGCTATTGGTATTAGGTGTCGCGGTTTTAGTTATCGCATTGGTGGGTTGGCTCTTTGAGTATTACCGGGGCGAATTCGCCCACTGAGCACTACCGCAAACAACTGGCCCCTAACCAACAGTGGTCAGGGGCCAGTAACAGGGTTTAAACACCCCACCTAGTGGTAGGCAACGGTGCTACTCTTCATTACCCTCAAAGCAAGCTCCGGGTATACACATAAGAAGGGACGAGGGGTTTAGGGTGCCGCCGATACTG
>SHUQ01000101.1 GCA_009694585.1 Candidatus Nanopelagicales bacterium
TCGCGCTAATCGCGCTTGGGACCTGCTCAATATCTCCGGTCAATTTAGCAACAACACGCATTATTGCGACCTCATCGATCGCCGCCAGCTGATCAGCAGTTGCACTAGCTAGGGTCTGCCCTTGCGAATCATCGGTGAGCGTTGAAGAGCCGAGCCGAACCGTTGCCTGGTAAACCTTGTCTTGTTTGGCTAAGAACCCGAGTAGTCGGGTGGCGCGATCAACTCCGACAAGCAGAACGCCAGTGGCCATCGGGTCAAGGGTGCCACCATGGCCAACTTTTCTCGTTTGCAATGCTTTGCGGGTGCGTGCGACAACGTCATGTGAAGTAATTCCACTTGGCTTATCGACGACTATGACGCCGACCGGGGTCATGCGAGTTCAGTATCGTCCACGCGAGGAACTCGATATGGGTCAGCATCACCGGCATACTCGGCATTAACGGCTTGCGCGTGCACGAGCGCATCGGCCTCTGCTGCCCTCTGTAAAAGTTCAGCCACGTGCTGGGCATTCTCCGGTAGTGCATCCGGAAAGAACGCTAAGGACGGGGTGAACTTGATGCCGGTCTGACGGCCAACTTCGGCACGGATAATTCCTTTGGCTGACTCAAGTGCGGCAGCGGTTTCAGCGCGCGCCTGATCATCACCGTAAACTGTGTAAAACACGGACGCTTCGCGTAAATCTGTTGTTACCCGCACATCGGTAATCGTCGTGAATCCAAGTCGTGGATCCTTAACCCGCTTCTCCAAGCACTCAGCCACAATGACCTTGATGCGATCAGCCATCTTGCGTTGCCGCGCCTCGCTACTCATCTGTTCACCCCTTCACCCGACTTACTACGGCTTTCGCGGGATCTCGCGCATCTCAAAGGTTTCAATGATGTCATCAGCCTTTAGGTCTTGGTACGACCCGAGGTTGATACCACATTCAAAGCCCTCGCGCACTTCGGTGACGTCATCCTTAAATCTACGCAAAGTGGCTATCGAGAGGTTGTCAGCAACTACTGATCCGTCACGGACCAAACGAGCCTTTGAGTTTCGTCGGATTTCGCCCGTATTCACGATGCAACCGACGATGGTACCGAACTTGGAGGACTTGAATACCTCACGAACCTCTGCCGTACCAAGCTGGGCCTCTTCGTACTCCGGCTTGAGCATGCCGCGAAGCGCCGACTCCACTTCGTCGATTGCTTGGTAGATGACGCTGTAGTAGCGGACATCGACGCCCTCTTGGGAGGCCAGCTCAGCAACCTTGCCTTCAGGACGCACATTGAACCCGATGATGACCGCCTTTGAAGCGCTCGCCAGTGTTACGTCATTCTTGGTGATCGCACCGACCCCGCGATGAATAACACGCAGCGAGACTTCTTCACCCAAATCAATCTTGAGTAATGCATCTTCGAGGGCCTCGACCGAACCAGAAACGTCGCCCTTGATGATAAGAGTGAGCTCGGCAATTTCGCCTTTCTCGATCGACTCCAAGAAGTCTTCCAGCGAGCGCTTGACCCGATTCTTGGCCAGCATTGCATTGCGCTCGCGAGCCTGCCTGGTCTGCGCGATCTGACGTGCGATGCGATCTTCGGAGACTACCAAGAAGCTGTCACCCGCGCCTGGCACAGAAGTCAAGCCGAGAACTTGAACCGGGAACGAAGGCCCGGCTACTTCAACCACATTGCCTTCGTCATCAAGCATGGCGCGAACGCGACCGAAAGCATCACCGGCAACGATCGAATCACCGGCGCGCAAGGTGCCGCGCTGGACCAAAACGGTGGCGACAGGCCCACGCCCACGATCAAGATGCGCTTCGATAGCAACACCTTGTGCATCCTGGTTCGGGTTAGCCCTCAGATCCAATGCAGCATCGGCGGTTAGTAGCACCGCATCAAGCAGTGCTTCGAGTCCGGTGCCGGCCTTGGCTGAAACATCAACGAACATAGTGTCGCCACCGAACTCTTCGGCTACCAGGCCGTATTCGGTCAATTGAGTGCGGACCTTGAGCGGATCAGCACCCTCCTTGTCGACCTTGTTTACCGCGACCACAATCGGCACGCCGGCGGCCTGCGCGTGATTTAGTGCCTCAATAGTCTGCGGCTTAACACCATCATCAGCAGCGACAACCAGAATCGAAATATCAGTTACCTGTGCACCACGTGCCCGCATTGCGGTGAATGCTTCGTGGCCGGGAGTATCGATGAAGGTAATCTTGCGTTCACCATTGGCGGTCTGGGTAGCGACTTGGTAAGCGCCAATGTGCTGGGTAATGCCGCCGGCTTCGCCACCGATGACATTGGTCTTGCGAATAGCGTCAAGCAACCGAGTCTTACCATGGTCGACGTGGCCCATAACGGTGACAACCGGCGGACGAATAACTCGATCAGCTTCAACGCCTTCATCCTCGCCAAACTCAAGATGGAAGGAGCCGAGCAATTCGCGATCTTCATCTTCGGGTGAAACCACTTCAACTTCGTAGTTCAGCTCGCTGCCAAGCAGGCGCAGGGTGTCGTCATCAATGGATTGAGTCGCCGTAACCATCTCGCCCAGTTCAATGAGCACCTTCACCAAATCCGCCGGCATCGCATCAATCTTGTCGGCGAAGTCGGTAAGGCTGGCCCCACGCGGTAACCGAACGGTTTCACCGGACCCGCGCGTGATACGCACTCCACTAAGTGACGGCGCTTGCATATTGTCAAATTCTTGACGTTTGGCGCGCTTGGATTTGCGTCCCCGCGATGGTCGTCCATCTGGCCGGCCAAATGCACCCGCGGTGGTACCGCGTCCGCCCGCACCTGGTCTGCCGGGGAACCCACCTGGGCCGCCGGGGCCCCGCCCTGGCGCCCCACCCGGTGCGCCAGATCTGCCGGCAAATCCACCCGGGCCACGACCGGGTTCACCAAAACCACCGGGGCCACGCGAAACGAACCCACCTGGACCACCGGGGCCACGACCGGGTTCACCAAAACCAGTTGGCCGGCGAGTTGGAAAAGCTGCCGGACGAGGTGCCCCCGGCACGCCACCAACAGCGGCGGCACCTGGTGCCGGAGCGCCGGCGTTTGGCGCCGGGCGACCCATGCCAGTGCTCGTGCCGAATGGGTTATTGCCAGGACGTGGAGCAGGTGCTCGACCCATCCCGGTGCTACCACCGAACGGATTGTTGCCTGGGCGCGGACCGGCTGGACGCGGCGCACCTGGCTGCGGGCCAACGGGTCGACCCCGTGGAATAGCAGCGGGAAGGGGCGCAGGTGGAGCTGCGGGCTTGAGTTCTTCGACTATCGAAGTTGGCATGTGGGTCGTCGCTGCGTAGACACCAATTGGCTCAACTGGCTCAACTGCAGCCTCTGCGTCCTTAGCAGTGGTCTTTTTGGCAGTGGTCTTTTTGGCGGTGGTCTTTTTCGCCGCCTTCTTCGCCACTGCCTTATCGGCGGGAGCCTCACTTGCTGCGGCCGGAGGCATGGCCTCTTTGAGTTTGCGCACCACTGGAGCTTCGACCGTAGATGAGGCCGATTTTACGAATTCCCCAAGTTCTTGGAGTTTGGCGAGAACAACCTTGCTCTCAACTCCGAGCTCCTTTGCGAGCTCATGTACCCGAACCTTCGACACGATTCTCCTGTCTTGGTCCAGGCCTTGCTCCGGACCGTCAGTGCGTAGGACACCTCATTGCAGCGTCATTTCTTGGCAGTCATTTCGAACGCGTTCATTTGGTGAAAGTCCTCAACGCAAACTCCCGAACTCTTCGCGGCACATCCTCGGCGGTTGCCTTGGACACTCTTAACTCCCCTTCAAACCGAGTTCGAGGCCGACGCGCACCGGGGTGCAGTCCAAAGGACCTGGCACCCGTAGTGCTCGTACCCAAGCTCGACGCGATGTCGCGACGTCGAAACAAGCCACCGTAGGGTGGATGTACGCGCCCCGACCCGGCAAGTGACCGCGTGGGTCGGGATGACACTCCCCGCCAACCGCGACCACTCGAAGGAGATCGGACCAAACAGCCCGACCACGGCAACCAATACAAGTTCGTACCGGGCCGGGCGAGCCGCCAGGTGCAGACTCTACCGCCTTGCCAAGGTGATCTGACGCCACCTCAGGTTCAGCCGCCGTCAATCGGGCCCACCACGAGCGTGGCAGCGGACTCAGTGGGGGCCGCATCGGATCGGATATCGATCCGCCAACCGGTGAGTCGGGCCGCCAACCGGGCATTTTGCCCTTCGCGGCCAATCGCCAAGGAAAGCTGATAATCAGGCACCGTGACCCGGGCCGAGCGGGCCACCGGGTCCACAATTACCACACCGGAGACCCGAGCCGGGGATAAGGCGTGGGCGATCATTTCGGCGGGATCTTCGCTGAAATCGACGATATCCATCTTCTCGCCGCCCAGTTCGGACATCACCTGGCGCACCCGCTGGCCCAACGGGCCGATACATGAGCCTTTCGCATTGACTCCGGGCACCGTGGAGAAAACTGCAATTTTTGTCCGATGACCAGCCTCCCGGGCCACCGCCGCGATCTGCACCGTGCCATCGGCTATCTCCGGTACCTCAAGGGCAAAAAGGGCTCGAACCAAATTCGGGTGGGTTCGAGAAACCGTGACCTGCGGACCTTTAAAGCCTTTACGGACAGCCGTTACCAAGCACTTAAAGCGCGCGCCATGTGGGTACGACTCCCCCGGTGACTGCTCCTCCGGTGGCAAATTCGCCTCCACCTTGCCAATGTCTATGCGCACCATCTTCGGGTTACTCGTCTGCTGCACAACTCCAGACACCAGGTCACCTTCGCGCCCGGTGAACTCGATCAAGGTGACGTCATCCTCGGCCTCGCGCAACCGCGTCAGCAACACTTGCCGCGCTGTGGTTGCAGCAATGCGGCCAAAGCCCTCGGGGGTGTCGTCATACTCGCGGACGACATTGCCTTCTTCATCACGCTCACTTGCCAGCACGACCACATGACCGGTCTTGCGATCCACCGTAACTCGCGCTCGCTCAGCCGCACCTTCGGTGTGCATATAAGCCACATGAAGGGCCTGCTCGATGGTCTCGACAACTACATCAAGGGATAAATCCTTTTCGCGCACCAACGCTTTGAGTGCACTGACATCAATATCCATGATTATCCCTCATCCGTTTCGTCAACCATCGAAGTAAACTCAACCTGCACCAGACCTCTGGCTATCTCGGAAATAGCGATCGAAACCGGATCCGCAGCTGAGGTTTGCAGGACCACCGTGGTATCGGTGACTTCGATAATGCGGCCGGTAACTTTCGACTTATCTTTCAAG
>SHUQ01000102.1 GCA_009694585.1 Candidatus Nanopelagicales bacterium
TACCTACCATCGATGGTCTTGGCGCCGTCGGCGATGGCGCCCACGCCGATCATGAATGGGCTTCAGTTTCAGCAATGGCCGAACGGGCCGCCCTTACCGCCGGCATCATCATGGCGGCACTTAACGGAGAGATAAATGACTGACGGTCCGCTAATTGTGCAAAGCGATAAGACTTTGCTCCTAGAAGTCGACAATCCGCTCGGGCCGGAGTGCCGCCGCGCTATAGCCCCCTTCGCTGAACTCGAACGCGCACCCGAGCACATTCATACTTACCGCCTAACCCCTCTCGGGCTCTGGAATGCCCGCGCGGCCGGGCACGATGCGGAGCAGGTGGTCGACACTCTCCTTCGCTACTCGAAATATGCAGTTCCCCACGCGCTACTTGTTGATATCGCCGAGACGATGTCACGTTATGGCCGCTTACAAGTCAACAACCATCCGGTGCACGGCCTAGTGCTGCAGGCTCTCGACGAAGCGGTGCTCGAGGAAATCCTGCGGAGTAAGAAGGTTGCACCGTTAATGGGTGCACGCGTTGACCAGACCACCGTCATCGTTCATCCAAGTGAGCGTGGCCACCTGAAGCAGGCACTTATCAAACTCGGCTGGCCAGCGGAGGATGTCGCGGGCTACGTCGATGGCGAGCGCCATGCCATTGGGCTCGTCACCGATGACTGGCAGCCACGCCCCTACCAAAAAGAGGCCGCAGAAGGCTTCTGGCATGGTGGTTCTGGCGTTGTAGTGCTGCCCTGCGGCGCTGGCAAGACCATCGTTGGCGCGCTGGCCATGACCCTTGCTCAGGCCACGACTTTGATTCTCGTCACGAACACGGTAGCCGCTCGGCAATGGCGTGATGAATTGCTCAAGCGCACCACCCTTACCGCCGATGAGATCGGCGAATACTCCGGTGCGAAGAAAGAAATCCGCCCGGTGACCATTGCGACTTACCAGGTCATGACTACTAAGCGCCAAGGCATCTACCCTCACCTAGATGTTTTCGACTCGCGCGATTGGGGCTTGATCATCTATGACGAGGTGCACCTACTACCCGCACCTATCTTTCGGTTCACCGCTGATATCCAATCGCGTCGTCGCCTCGGTTTAACCGCAACGCTAGTTCGCGAGGACGGCCGCGAAAGCGACGTCTTTAGCCTCATCGGCCCGAAGCGCTACGACGCGCCCTGGAAAGATATTGAGAACCAGGGTTACATCGCGCCCGCTGACTGTGTCGAAGTTCGGGTCACGTTGCCAGAAGGTGACCGCATGGCCTACGCGATGGCCGAACAAGAAGATAAGTACCGGCTGGCCGCATCAGCACCTGAAAAGAACCGGCTCGTTGAAGAAATTATCGCTCACCACTCCGGCGATCGAATCCTCGTCATTGGCCAGTACCTCGACCAACTTGCCGAGCTCGGTGAACACCTTGATGCGCCGATTATCACCGGCGCCACGCCGGTCAAAGAGCGCGAGCGCCTATTCGCTGCGTTCCGTATTGGCGAGATCAGACTGCTGGTGGTCAGCAAAGTCGCCAACTTCTCTATCGACCTACCCGAGGCGGCGGTGGCAATTCAAGTGAGCGGGACTTTTGGCTCGCGCCAAGAAGAAGCCCAGCGCCTTGGCCGCATCCTGCGCCCGAAATCAGATGGCCGCACCGCGCACTTCTACTCTATTGTCACGCGCGACACCGTTGATGCCGACTTCGCCCAGCATCGCCAACGTTTCTTGGCTGAACAAGGCTACGCTTACCGGATTGTCGACGCCGATGACATTCACTCCGGGAAGTGGGAAGCAGTATAAGCCGTCAAAAAGTGGGAGCAAAAATGAAACTAGGCCGCATAGCCATAATTGGCAGCGCACTTGCCGTCACCGTTGGTGCGTTCGCAACACCCGCTCAGGCGGTCAAACTGGTGCCAGCTGATACCGCCTGCTCCTACATCTATAAGAACGGCGAGCCCACCAGCAAGACCTATGTCTGCCTTTCGGTCGCCAAATCCCCGGTACCAGCCGGCCAAACCGCCACCTTCACCGGAACCTTGAGCCCTAAGGCCATGACGGCCCTGGCCGACTGGACAACAGGTGGCAACACGGTCTGCCTAGATCGCTACCCGGCCAAGGCCGATAACGACAGCGGCATGCCGCACACCCCGCTGACAAAGGTGTGCTCACCTGTTAATAAAAAGGCCACTTTCACCATTAAGGCTGAGTTAAGCGTCAAGGGCACCTACTATTACGGCCTGAGCATGGGCCCCTGCACCGCGTCTACCGCCACTTGTGGGAACGCTGACCCTGGGCTCGTTGGGGTTCAAGGACCGGAAGTCGTGCAACTAAAAACCACCTAGTTGAAATCCCACTAGACAAAGAAACCAATGAACCGCAAAGCAAGACGCCGCAAGTTCACCGCGACGTGCACAGCGGTCGCATTTCTAGGCGCCGCCTTCGCTTTTGCGCCCGTCGCATCGGCCAAAGATGGAAATAGCCTGGCGGCAATTCAAAAGAAGGTTCCCTTCACGGTTTACACCCCGAAATTCACGACTAATTTGCCACTTATCTCCGTGAAATTAAGTAAATACAGCGAACAGGCCGTCGGCCCTGATCCGGGCAAGTGCACCTACTACCTGACCACTCAATACGGTGGCGGGAAAAGCCCCATGGTGGAGTTGGTTCAGTCCTACCGCTGCTCAGACCCACCTGCGCCAATGGCCAATGTCGCTACCTTCAAAACCAAAGGTCAACAAGTAACCATCACGACCGCGTGCCCAAATGCCAGTGCAACTGGTGAAGCAGACTGCCTAACCGGATCAACAGCCACACCCCAGGAATTACTGCAGCAGTTGCCCAATTTTGGCGAAACCTGGATCCCCAAGTTACCGGCGCGTGGCGGCCATCTCCCCACCACGGCCAATATCTCAACTAGTTTGCTATCCGTATCGGAGATAAAAAAGGTAGTTCGGAGCCTGGTCAGCGTCGATTAACCGGACGAAGCTTGCAGCGCAAGTTTCGCATCAACATCGAAGCTGAAGTCGTCGATGGTGCCCATGCCCGGTATCGGCAAATGCACGGTGCCCATGTTCGCGCTACCAACAATCTCAATCTCCCCCATCGATGACGCCCCCGATGCAACAGGCGTGATCGTCAAGTCGAGTTCAACTTCGATACTGCCGGCTTGTGCAACTCCCGAAACCGACCAGGTTTCACCGAGTGGGCCTTTGCCGGAATAAACGAGCGTGTGAGCCTTATTTCGGGTGACGATGCTGCGGGCCGCGGACTGCAGCAGGAAGTTACCGGTCTTAAGTTGATCAAGGGCTAGGTTCAAGGTAAGGGTGATCTCATGGGCGGAGATATGAAGCAGGCCACTGGCTATCGGTGCCGAGACCTCAACGCTCATCAGGCCAACTCGCCCACTCCGGAGCCGAACATCGGCACCGTCGACAGCATTTATCTCCCACCTGCCAGCAGTCACGGGGTCACTGTGCCATGCCTACTGAAGTTCATCCTTTAAGACGCGTCATTCACCTAGAACTCGATGCACTTTATGTTGCGCTGCTTGCGCCACCGGGCGAATTACCATGCGATCAATATTGATATGGGCGGGAAGTGACGTGACCCAAGCGATCGCTGATGCAACATCGTCGGCCGTCAGCGGTTCTTTAACACCTTCATAAACTTTGGCCGCTCGTGCCTCGTCGCCGCCAAAGCGTTTAACCGAGAACTCATCGGTGCGCACCATTCCAGGGATCATTTCGGTGACTCGAATCGGGCGCCCAGATAGCTCAAGGCGCAAGGTGCCGGCTATCGCCGCCACCCCATGCTTGGTTGCGGTGTAACTGCCGGCATTCTCGTATGGGATATACCCAGCCGTTGAGCCCATCAGCACGATGAGGCCATGCCCGGAACTTTCAACATTGGGCAGGAAGGCTTTAACCGTTCGCACCAAGCCGATGACGTTCAACTCGTAGCCGGCCTGCCAGCCGGCTAAGTCCGCGTTCTCGATCTGCTCGGCCTCAAATGCCGCGCCAGCATTTGCCACTAAGACATCAACAGGCCGGCCGGCAAGCTGGGTGACCAGCCGATCCACACTGCCTTGATCGGTTACATCCAACTCCCACGCTGTGATGCGGGGATGCTCAAGGGCCAGCTGCTCAAGGCGGTCAACTCGGCGCGCTGCGGCGATCACCTCATACCCTAAAGCGGCCAATTGGCGGGTGCAGGCAGCCCCAATGCCACTACTGGCGCCGGTGATAAGTGCGAGTCCAGAGATTTCGGTCATGGTGCAAGATTTCAGATCGGGACAACACTGCCTGCGTCGGGTCCGCTGAACGCGCACGTTTTGGTCGTGAAAACCTGATTTTGGGCCAGTTTCACGACAAAAACGTGCGCGTTCACGCCAAAGGCGGCCCCCCTTTAGGGGAACCGCCTTTGGCTGAAGCTCTGGGACTTCGAACTTTGTTAGAAGTCCATGCCGCCCATGCCGCCGTCGCCGCCCATTGGCGGGCCAGCCTTTTCCGGCTTGTCAGCGACAACAACTTCGGTGGTCAAGAACAGACCGGCAATCGATGCTGCGTTCTGCAGCGCCGAGCGCGTTACCTTGGCTGGGTCAATGATGCCCGACTTGATCATGTCGACGTACTCGCCATTGGAGGCATCCAGGCCGTGACCGACCGGGAGCTCGCGCACCTTCTCAGCCACCACGCCACCTTCAAGGCCAGCATTCTCCGCGATCTGCTTGAGCGGTGCGCTCACGGCAACGCGAACGATGTTCGCGCCCACGAGCTGCTCGTCGGTCAGGCCGAGTGCATCGATCTTGGCGGTTGCTGACTTCATGGCCTGAATGAGTGCCACGCCGCCACCGGCGACGATGCCCTCTTCGATTGCGGCCTTGGCGTTGCGCACGGCATCTTCGATGCGGTGCTTGCGCTCCTTGAGCTCGACCTCGGTTGCAGCGCCAACCTTGATTACTGCAACGCCGCCGGCCAACTTGGCCAACCGCTCCTGCAGCTTCTCGCGGTCGTAGTCACTGTCCGACTTCTCGATCTCAGCACGGATCTGGTTCACGCGGCCCTGAATCTGCTCAGCGTCACCTGCGCCTTCAACGATCGTGGTCTCATCCTTGGTGACGACAACCTTGCGAGCACGACCCAACAGGTCGAGCGTGGTGCCATCAAGCTTGAGGCCAACTTCTTCAGAGATAACCTG
>SHUQ01000103.1 GCA_009694585.1 Candidatus Nanopelagicales bacterium
AAGATAAAAGCAACCGCGATTACAGCGATAACGCTGATGAGTACTAAGTCCACGTTTTCAGTTGCCCAACCTGTTATTTTCCAAACAGGGCGTTCCAGCCCAATTTAGCCATAATAAAATTATACCACTACAGAAACACGCTCGCTACCCTAGAGATTGAATCCCAAGGCGCGCAGCATGTCCCTTCCCTCATCGGTGATTTTATCGGTTCCCCAAGGGGGTATCCAAACCCAATTGATAGCGAAATCATTCACTACCGAAGACAACGCCGCCCGCGTTTGATCCTCGATTACATCAGTCAGCGGACATGCGGCTGAAGTCAGTGTCATATTGACCGTTGCCACATTCCCATCATCGATGCTGACCCCGTAGACCAAGCCTAGGTCAACCACATTGATACCAAGCTCAGGATCAACTACATCCTTCATGGCCTCGATTACGTCATCTTCGGTTGCGACACTCATAGCACCTTCCTCACTTTTGGTCACCATTTGCTTCTGTCATTAAGCCGCCCTTAATTTCTGCGTCCTGCAATGCCATCCAGGGCAGAAGTGCACACTTGATGCGAGCCGGGTACTTAGCAACACCAACAAAAGCAATGGCGTCGCCAAGAACTTCTTCATCTGGTTCTGCGTGGCCTTGGCTATGCATCAACTCGAGGAAGGCCATCCGGATCTTCTCGGCCTCGGCCACGGGTAAACCTCGCACTAATTCATACAGCACACTTGCACTTGCCTGTGAGATTGAGCAACCGGTGCCCTCGTAGCCAATGAGAAGCCCACCATCGGCGGCAGTTGCTACCTGCATGTTGACTTCATCACCGCAAGTGGGATTGACATGAAAAGCCACGCCCAAAGGTGCTGCTAATAACCCTCGGCCCCGCGGGTTCTTGTAGTGGTCGAGAATGATGTCTTGGTACAAGGACTCAATGCTCACGACGCCACCTTAAAGAAGCGTTGCGCTTCGCAAATACCTTCAACGACGGCGTCGATATCGGATAAATCGTTGTAGATATACGGTGAGATCCTCGTCGTGGCAGGCACCGCGAACCGCCGGCAAGTTGGCCATGCACAATGGTGGCCAACTCGAACAGCAATACCCATATTGTCCAGAATCTGACCCACATCATGTGGGTGGATACCCTCAACCACGAATGAGATGGCGCTGCCCCGGTCTTCCGCCTGCCCTGGGCCAATGATCTTCACCCCGGGCAGATGGCCAAGGAGCAGCAAGGCGTACTCGGTCAGCGCGTGCTCATGTGCCGCGACCTGTTGCATTCCAAGAGCCTCTAGGTAATCCACCGCAGCGGCTAGCCCCACAGCTTGCGCAACCATGGACACACCGGCTTCAAACTTTTGAGGCGGGGGGGCATAGGTACTGCCTTCCATCTCGACGGTGGCGATCATCGAGCCCCCGGTTAAGAACGGAGGCATCGCATTCAAGATCTCTCCGGTGCCATAAAGCACCCCAATGCCTGTTGGCCCAAGCATTTTGTGTCCGCTCCAAGCCACGAGGTCGGCTCCTAGCGCACGGACATCGACCGGCATATGGGGAATGGACTGGCAGGCATCTACCACACCAACGGCGCCAACAGCGTGTGCTCTTGCCATGATTTCGGCAACCGGGTTGATCGTTCCCAAAATATTCGACTGGTGAACAACACTAACGACCTTGGTCGAAGAGTCAATCAATTCTTCAAGAGCAGACATCTCTAGCCGGCCGTCGTCGGTTAAGGGAATCCAGCGCAAGGTTGCACCGGTCTTCGCACAAACCTCTTGCCAAGGGATCAAGTTGGCGTGGTGTTCCATCTGCGTGACGAGCACACTGTCTCCAGGTTTCAACTGGAACCGCGGATCAACCCGGGTACCCCAACGAGCCAGCGCGGTCGAGTTGGAAAATGCGTACGCCGCAAGATTCAACGATTCAGTTGCATTCTTGGTGAATACGATATTTTCAGAAGCAGCGCCAACAAACTCACCGACTCTGGCGCGCGCCGATTCGTATGCTCCGGTGGCCTCTTCAGCCAACTGGTGTGCCCCACGGTGTGCTGCGGCATTACTAGTCTCATAAAAAGCCCGTTCGGCATCTAATACCTCGACCGGCTTCTGAGAAGTAGCGCCACTGTCAAGGTAGATCAGTGGCTTGTTATCACGCACCGTCCGACCAAGGATCGGGAAATCCGCCTTGATTCGCGCAACCTCAATGCCAGCCACAATTATCTACTTTCCCCGGCCCACTTATGCTGACGCCGGGGCAAATTGCTCATAGCCCTCAGACTCTAGGGAATTAGCTAAGTCAGTTCCTCCACTTTGCACGATACGGCCGTCAATAAATACGTGCACGAAATCAGGCTTGATGTATTGCAGGATCCGGGTGTAGTGGGTGATCAACAGGACTCCGGCATCGGACTGTCTTCTGAATGCGTTAACACCCTCAGATACTGTGCGCAGTGCGTCGACGTCGAGGCCAGAATCTGTCTCATCCAAGATCGCGAATTTGGGGTTCAATAGTGATAGCTGCAAGATCTCGTGACGCTTCTTCTCACCACCGGAGAAACCTTCATTAACGTTGCGTTCGGCGAATGACGCATCCATCTGTAAGGCCCCCATCGCCTCCTTCATTTCCTTAACCCAAGTGCGCAGCTTCGGTGCCTCACCCCGCACAGCGGTGACAGAGGTCCGTAGAAAGTTGGAAACAGACACGCCGGGTACCTCGACTGGGTATTGCATGGCAAGAAACAAGCCGGCGCGGGCCCTGGCGTCAACGCTCATGCCAAGCACATCGGCACCATCGAGGGTGATACTGCCAGATGTGACTCGATACTTCGGGTGCCCAGCTATCACATACGCCAATGTGGATTTACCAGATCCATTTGGACCCATGACAGCATGGGTGGTGCCACTTTCGATTACCAGAGATACCCCCTTGATAATCTCCAGTTCACCATCATCGGTAATTACCGAAGCGTAAAGATCGGTTAACACGAGCGATCCCATGACGTGGTGCCTTCCTGTTAGTCGAGCTAAGGGTCAAATAACGATTGGGGTTGTCGAAACTTCAATGACACAATCATCGCCTGACCCGATGATCCGAGTTGCGTAAACAGGGACAGAGGACGTCGCGGGTAGCGTTAGTGGCCGTCCAGTGCGCAAATCGAACTGCGACCCATGCAGCCAGCACTCGATCATGCAGCCCTCAACTTCACCTTCGGATAGAGGCACTTCTGCGTGCGAACACTCGTCCTTTATGGCGAAAACACCTTCATCGGTAACCACGACCGCTACATTTTTTCCGGCAACGAGCACATGCGTCGCACGTTTTGGTTCAAGTTCATTTAGACGGCACACGGCCACGAAATCTCCGTCAGGCTCGGTCATTGGAATCCTGATCCTCAGGAAATCCGAGGCGGATCGAAATCTTTCGCATCATGGAGTCACGCCAAATACTGTTATCAAGTCTACTGAGCACGTCTGCAAAGAATCCGCGCACAACTAATTGCCGTGCCTGTGCCTCGGGGATGCCGCGGGACTGTAGGTAGAACAGTTGCTCATCGTCAAACCGCCCAGTGGCACTGGCGTGCCCGGCCCCGACAATATCTCCAGTTTCGAGTTCTAGATTTGGGACGGAGTCCGCGCGTGGGCCGTCATTAAGCAGAAGATTACGATTCATCTCATAGGTATCAGTACCGGTGGCACCGCGCCGAACTAGTACATCGCCAACCCAAACCGTGTGCGATTCGGGGCCAGCTAGAGCACCTTTATAAGTAACCCTGCTGGTGCAATGTGGCTGTTCATGTTCGACGAAAATGCGATGCTCGAGGTACTGATCTCCGTCAGCTAGAAAAAGGCCAAGGAGTTCTGCGCTACCACCGGGGGCTGCGTAAGTTACCGACGGTGAAATACGCACGAATCCGCCGCCCAAAGTCACCGCACAACCAATGAACGTGGCATCGCGTCCGGTGGTTGTATGCCACCCAGAAATATGGACCGCCTTAGAGTTGCCCTCGACGATAGAGAGCATGGTCAACTTGGCGCCATCTCCAACATTGACAACCACGGCACCGCAAATGTCACTTTCAAGATCGTGTTGTAGAACTACCACTGCCGTGCTGAAGGCGCCAATATTGACCTCAACATGCTGATATGAAGTGTCAGCTGATCCTCGTAACTTAACCACGATCGGCGCTAGGACTTCGGCATCCTTCGGAACGTCAATTACCACCGCTTTCTGCACCGAGGAGCGTGCCACGGCCAGTGGCCTATCGGTGGGAAGCCAGGATGAATGCAATTCCGAAATATCAACATTGCGCACATAACTTGTGGACTCAGCGGCCACGAATCCAGCATTTTCGTCGGGCTGGAAGAATTTGCTAAAGGCGCCCAATGGGGCAAATCGCCATTCAACCTCCCGCCCGGTTGGAACTTCAAATACAGCTGGATCCAATGAAGTTAGTCGCGGGGAAAGGTCAATCGGTGGAGCGATACTCACCCAACCGCCCCTTCCATTTGCATCTCAATTAGGCGGTTGAGTTCAATTGCATACTCCATTGGCAGTTCGCGGGCAATCGGCTCAATAAAGCCCCGTACGATCATGGCCATTGCCTCATCTTCGGTCATGCCTCGCGACATAAGGTAGAAGAGTTGGTCTGCACTTATCTTTGACACGGTTGCCTCATGCCCCATCGAGACGTCGTCCTCGCGGACATCAACATATGGATAGGTGTCGGATCTCGAGATGTCATCAACCAATAGGGCATCGCATTTCACTGTGCTTTTGGAGCCGTGCGCACCTTCCAGTATTTGCACCAAGCCACGATAAGAGGTGCGGCCACCGCCGCGGGCAACTGATTTCGACACAATATTCGATGACGTATTAGGGGCAACGTGCACCATCTTAGCGCCGGCATCTTGATGCTGATTCTCGCCCGCAAATGCAATTGACAGAGTTTCGCCTTTAGCATGCTCGCCAGTGAGCCAGACCGCTGGATATTTCATGGTTACTTTTGAGCCCAGATTCCCGTCTACCCACTCCATGGTGGCACCCTCATGGGCCACTGCGCGCTTGGTGACGAGGTTATAAACATTAGTCGACCAGTTCTGAATGGTCGTATAGCGGCAACGAGCGCCCTTGCGAACAATGATCTCTA
>SHUQ01000104.1 GCA_009694585.1 Candidatus Nanopelagicales bacterium
CCCGCGGTGTGCCGCGAGATCGGCACGCAAGGACTCAATCATCATGCCCTGGCTAGGAGCCACCTGACGCAGTAACGCTAGGTCGGCCAGACCGAGTGCACCGGCATTGGCGTGCGGCAGCAGGCCGGTTTCATCCAGCACCAATTGGCACATGGCCGCTAGATATTCCACGGTGGTCGCGTAACCCGCATCAATGAGCCACTGCTGCGCCACCGGGTACCTATCCTCGGGTAGCTCGCCTAGGGTGAACAGGGCCTCATGGCAGCCGGCTTCGGCGCCTTGCCGAGCGATTGCGAGGACTTCGTCGGGGCTTAGATACGGCGCCGGTAGGTGCGCCGGCGACTGCGCGAAAGTGCAGTAGCCGCAGCGATCACGGCACAGCATCGTAAGGGGAATGAACACCTTTGGTGAATAGGTGATCCGCGTACCCACGTTTGCCTCCTCCCATTCACTAGGGGTCGATCGTCGCACATACCCCAAATGGCGAGTGCGATTGTGACCTGTCACACGTTAAATCCGGCTTTCCCGTGAACAGTTTGTGAATTAACGCACAAACACCCCTATTTTGTTCTAGGCGCAACAAATGTGCGGGACACTTGCCTTGATCAACGAGCAAACCCGCTCACCGATCGAGGCCACTTAGGAAAACCCCAAAAGGGTCGGCCGGAAAGTTACTAACAAGGAGTGACCAGCAGTGAAACCATTCGCCCAAATATTGGCATCAGTATTCGACCGCGAACCCCAAAGCCGTGACGCAGCCAAGCGCCGGCAGATTCATCGGGAATGGGATCGTCAGCGCGCCCGCGCACTGACCCCGGCAGACCAAGCTGAGATTGACGCGATCTTTTCGCGCCATCTCTAAACCCGCAGGACAGTGGGCCTGCCCGCAGGGCAGGCCACTTCCCCGTTAATTGGTGAGTTGACCCCACTCGATTTCGGCGGCCATCCGCAGCGCGTGAGCCGCAATCGTCAGTGCTGGGTTTTGAGCACCTGATGAGGGAAAGAAAGCCGCATCCGCGACATAAAGGTTAGCTACTTCGTGACTGCGGCCCAAGCCATCAACCACAGATACCCATCACCCATATCGTCATAGAAGTCATTGATAGCAAAAGTCTTCTCAAAGACAACATCGTTCTTGCGCCGTGGGTCAACGGCTGCAAGATGAGTATTGTTATGCATCATGTAGTTCCGGCCGACAAGGTCATTCGAATTGCTAACTCCAGCGGGCCAGCGATCATCCCGACTTCGAAGTAGTAGCGCCGCCGGGTCGTCACCGGTGGCTCCGTGCACCCGGCAGCGCTGGGCACCGCTCGCCTCAGCGACCTTGCTGCTCGCCATCTGGGCCGGCAACTGGGAGTACGCAATCAAAGTTCAACGATCCTCGCACGCTAGCACCGCCCATAAAGTAGGTGCCTGGGCCCGCGTGCCGATGCAAATACCAATGATCCGCACCGCAATGAAATCACGCAGGGTGTCGAACTGGATCACTTCCGACTAATTGACGCTAAATACGCCGCAATACCAGCGCGGATTTCGGGGTCATGCCAAGTAGCGCGAATTTCCTCATCTAACTCCGGTTCGGCAACCTCCATCCGCTGCACTGCCTCGAACTTCAAAGTCCGCTTGGTTAGTGCGTAAGTTGCGGCCGGGATGGCAGCGAGTGCACTGGCACGCGCGATCGCAGCATCAAGTAATTTCTCCGGCTCAATTACGGCGTCAACAAAGCCAATTTCATAGGCACGCTGCGCGTCGATCAGATCTCCGGAAAGCACCAAAGACTGGGTGTAGTGGCCAAGGCTGTGCCGAGCGATTTCACGAAGGATGGATGGAATTGGCACGCCCACCTTTAGTTCGGTCATGCCGGTCATCCCCTCCGACATTAACCGCAGGTCGCAGGCAGCTGCGAGCATGAAGCCGCCCGCGATCGCGTGCCCATCGATAGCGGCTACCACTGGTCGTGGATGAAGAAATACTTCCAAAATTGCACTGGACAACATGTCCAATAATTCAGTTGTGTAGCCAAGATCTTCTTCCATGAGCCGTTTCAGGTTTACCCCTGCCGAAAACGCCCTACCGTTACCGGTTAGCACAATGGCATCACTCGCTGGAACCGAACGAAACTGCTCGGCAATGGCCGTCATAAACTCAAGATCGATGACATTAACTTTTGCGTAGTCCATGCGAAGCACGCTGACCTTGCCATGTCTTTCGACTGTGATCATAAAATCCCTCTCATCGCTTTCGATGGCTCATGAACTTAGTGACAAAGTTGCGGCCGCAAAGAGCGCCAAGACCACCCCCGCTAATTGGATCTTATTCAGCCGCTCCTTAAGTAGCACCCAAGCCAAGATAACCGTCGCGACCGGATAGAGCGAGCCCATCACTGCCACTATCGAAAGCTGACCTCGCTGGGAAGCCAACTGGAAAACGCCATTGGCTAGCGCGTCCAAAATCCCTGATGCGATCACAAGAACCCACGGGAACCCCTGCCGAACAAATGGACGAGCAAACATCAGCAGCACGGCAAGTAAAATTACTGTTGAAACCCAGCGCCCGAAAGTTGCCGTCCAAACTCCGGAGTCAGCCGGTGCCGAGCCAATCGCCGTCATATACAAGCCGATTGCCACCCCACTGGCAATGGCTAGCCCAATGGTTGCCATCGTCACCTTGGCTTGTTCGCCGGTTTCTCGACTTACGAGCACTACGGCTACCCCAGCACAAAAAATTCCAAAGATGGCCAAGGCAGAAAGTGACTCCCCACGCACGAGCCCAACGAAAACCGGAATCGCCCCGGCCATCACCGCGGTGATCGGTGAAACAATTCCCATTGGGCCACGTGACAGTGCCAGATACAACAACCCGATAGCCAAGGCACCAATGCAGCCGGCCGCGCCACCCCAGATCAGCACTTCGGTTGAGAATTCTCCGGGAATGAGGAACAGCGCGAAGAATGTCAGCACCACCGCCCCGGCGGGGTACGACACCGCCAACACGTGCACCGGGCCAGCGCGCCTAGCGGCCAGGCCACCCATGAAATCTGCGACGCCCCAAGTGACACTTGATGCCAAGGCGAGCAAGGCACCCATGCTCGTTGACCTCCCTTACCCGGGTGTCGACGTCAAACCCGCCCACATCCTACGTGGGTGACGATTCAACTTCTTTTCGTGCGCCGGGTAAGCGCTGAGATCACAGCGTCAATGCCCATGAGCACCAGCGCCAAGATGATCGCAACAACAACAATCACTGCGATAAAGGCCAGCACGCTCGCCAGACCCTTGGTCGCCACATCTACGAACGAATAGGGGTACGCCCCGATAACCGCACCGCGAAAGAGCGCGAATCCCGCCCAAGTAAGTGGAATAATTAAGGCCAAGGCGATAACCTTCAAATTTATCCAACCGCGGGGCCCGACAATGAGCCAGACCAGCACCGTGAGGATCGGCGTAGTCACATGCTGGAGCCCATATGAGACGAAGTCCAAACCCTCATGCGTAACCCCCCGCCCCAGCAGGAGGTTGTAGATAACTCCAGTAACAACGATCATGATCAAGGAGTCGAGCCTAAGTACCCGCATTAATTTGCTATCGCGGCCAGGACGCAGAAACAGCAAAGTCATCACGATTGCCACTATGACGTTGCTCAAAATCGTGAAGTAAGTGATCCAGTCAAGTAGCCTGCCGACTAGGCCATCGATGCCAACCGGGTTATTGCCGAGCACAGTCGGGGTACTGATATCTGGAGGGTAATAGCCGCTGGCATTCAGGGAAAATGAGAGCAGCACCCCGCACCAGGCCACGAGAGCGTTGATCCCGAATAGTGCTTTCGCCAATTTCTTCGACGGCGGGTTCTTTTCACTCATAGCACGCAATCTAGGCCAACCGCTACCTATCTGCGGCAAAAACGCCGTAGGTGTACAAAGGTTCGTTATGACTTATCTAGAAAACAGTGGCGCTAGCAGTAATACCTCCACCCCCTAGCCCGCCACCCCGTCGGTTTACCCGTGGCCGCGGACTGGCGCATTGAAACCGCCGCGATCGCCGAGCCCGGCCCCGGCGAATTCCTGGTTCGCATCACCATGATCTCCTTGGACCCAGCGATGCGAGGCTGGCTAGATGACCGCCCCTCCTATCTACCCCCGGTGGCCATCGATGAGGTAATGCGCGCCGGTCTGGGAGGCAGAGGTCTACTATAACGTAACTTACTACACCGTAGGTTAGGACCAAGCCTGTCAAATCGTGCAAGAATCACCACTATGACGGGCTGGTATGCCACCACAATCATCGTCATGTCCCTGGTCCTTGTCGCGTGGACCTGCATCCTGTTTCTCACTCGGAGAGCGCCCGACCTCGTGCTCGCATTCGGTGGAGTGCTACTTGAGCTGCTTCTTCTTGGGTTCGTGATCGGGGGCATCGTGCAGATGGTCGGTAGCGACCGGGATTTCGCCCGCGCCGAATTTGTGGGCTACCTAATCACCTGTCTTGCGATCCTCCCCGCAGCTTTCCTGTGGGCCCGTGGCGAGAAAAGCCGAGCCGGCCTGGCTGTAGTCGCGGTCGTATTCTTGGTGCTACCCATTCTCATCCTGCGGGTGCAGCAGGTCTGGGCTGGCAACAATGTCCAATAACGACGACGTGGCACCGGTGCCCTCATCAGGTCGAGGCTTTGGCCGGGTCTTGGTTGCCATCTACGGAATATTCGCCCTCGCCGCCACCGCCAGATCCGCCTTTCAAATCGCGACGAAATTCAGCGAAGCCCCCCTTGCGTACCTGCTCTCGGCAGTGGCGGCGATCATCTACGTGGTCGCGACCATCGCCCTCGCGCGCGGGGATCGCACTTCACGGTGGGTAGCAACCATTGCCATCACGATTGAGTTGGTTGGAGTTTTAATCGTCGGAGCAGCCAGTTTCGCATTCCCAGGCGCCTTCACCGTCGCTTCTGTTTGGACAGGGTTCGGCAGTGGCTACGGGTTTATCCCACTCGTGCTGCCCGCTGTTGGCCTTTGGTGGCTGCGGCATACCCGCAGCAAATAGCCGACCACTTCTCAGAGCAACGGCACACCCTGCCGATACGTGAAGACATCGTCC
>SHUQ01000012.1 GCA_009694585.1 Candidatus Nanopelagicales bacterium
CAACAGCGGTGACCGCGTCAGCAATACGCGATCCGGCGGGCAAATGCACCAATCCTGGGTTATTCACCGCGCCGATGACATGGACAACAACCTGACCAGATGCCGCAGCCGGGGTACTCAGGGCCCCAGGGACCGCAGCACCACTTGCTATCACTTCTGGGGCAAGTGCCACTTCCCGCGGCCGACCCTGCCACCACATCCAGCCGGCAATAAGCGCGGCACCGAGCACGATTACTAGTAGCCCGCGCCAGGCCCGCCGATCTAAGTGAAATACCCGAGTCCTTGGCACCGGGCCCGCGATGGCGTCGGCAAAAGCATCGGCCGGCAGCTCTGCCGACGGGGCTGGAGTCCACTGGCTAGCAATTCGGTGGAGGCGATCGCTGGTTGCTGATGCCACCGCCGGCGCCTGCTTATGGAAGCGGTCAGCAACTACGGTGCGCAAAGTCATACCGCGACGCTAGGAAGTCACCGGACAAAAGTCAGTGGTCAACTACCGACCTGTGGATGAAATTGACCTCAGGGCCACTTTGTGGACAACGCGAGTTTGCTAGTGCAAGACCGCACGGCGGATATTGCCGATATGCCGGCCCAGCACCAACCCTGCCATCACTACCGCGAAAACCGCATCAGATGGATCCAGTAAGCCGATGGCCCACCCGACTACCCCACTAAGTGCCAAAACGATTGCTGCTAAGGCCGCGCCGAGGCCAACGCGGTGCCAAATCGCCAACCCAATACCAAAAGTGATGAGCACCGGGATGGCCAGCCATGGCTGCACCCCCAAGATTGCGCCCAAGGTGGTAGCAACCCCTTTGCCACCACGGCCTTTCAGGAATGGTGACGTGATGTGACCGAGCACCGCGGCTAATCCGGCAACTTCACCGGCAATCTCACCGACATAAATCCCGAACACGGCCGCTGGCACAAAGCCTTTGGCAATATCTAGGACACCGACAATGACGCCCCAGCGCGCACCCAGGGTGCGGCCCACATTTGTGGCACCGGGATTACCCGAACCTGAGGCATAAAGGTCGACCCCGAATACTCGCGCCAGATAAACCGCCGGACTAATCGAGCCAAGGAGATAACCAACTGCGCCGGCAACAAGCACCCATAACCATGGGGTCACAGCCAATCAACTTTCGGCGCCACTACGACAGCAACCATCCCCGGGCCCACATGTGCACCAACAACTCCACCTACCGGGCACTGCACGATGGTGGCGGCTGGTAGCCGCTCTTGTAAAATATCAACTAGTTGCTGAGCCCGCTCTGGCGCCGCCAAGTGCTGAACAGCGATATCCACCTCAGCATCACCTGCTGCTTCAACCGCGAGATCAGCTAATCGGGCCAAAGCTTTTGATGCCGTGCGTACCTTGTCAACTTGCTGCACGTGCCCATCAACGAGTTGCAAAAGTGGCTTTACTTGCAGTGCTTGTCCCACCACCGCTCGCGTCGAGCTAACTCGCCCACCGCGGCGTAGATACTCCAAAGTATCGACATAGAAGAATACTCGGCTGACTTCTGCGCGCCTCTCGATTATTGAGGTGACGTCAAACTCATTAGCACCCAGACTGGCAGCCTCGGCACCAGAAATTACCGCGAAGCCAAGGCCCATAGCGATACTGCGGCTATCGATTACATGCACCGGAATCGTGCACTCCTTCGCCGCAAGTAACGCTGACTCATATGTTGCAGACATCGCGGCTGAAAGCGTTGCCACCACTATCGAGGTGGCCCCTGCCTCTTGGGCTGAGCGAAAGCATTCGAAGAAACGTTCAGGTGAAGGACGTGAAGTAGTAACCGGATGCCACTGCTCAAGTGCTTCTACTACGCGCGCGGCTTGCTGATCTTCGGTTTCGTCATACGGCTGGCCGGCGACCACGACTTGCACAGGCACCACATAGATCCCGTACTTCGCTGCCCACCCGCTCGGCAAGTAAGCCGTCGAATCGGTGATGACCGCAACTGGCATACCGCCAGCGTAACGAAAACCAGCTACTCAGGCACAATGTTGACGAGCTTGGGTGGTCGCACAATTACGTTCTTGATGCTCTTACCCTCCAGTGCAGCCTGCACTGCGGGAGCCGATAGGGCTAACGCCCTCAGTTCGTCCTCACTGATCGTCGGGGCAACCTCAAGGCGCTCGCGCACCTTGCCAGCGATTTGCACAATACAAATAACCGACTCTTCGACCAACAGTTCTGGATCCACTTTCGGCCAGCCTGCGCGGGCCACAGAAGGCTCGTGACTCAAACGCGACCACATGTCTTCGGCGGTATAAGGAGCAACGAGTGACAAAATAATCGCTACAGCTTCAGCTGCCTCACGGACGGCCGGATCATTTGGCCCACAACCGCTATCAATTGCCTTGCGGGTGACGTTAACTAACTCCATCGCGCGCGCCACCGCAACATTGAATCGGAAGGACTCAATGGAGACGGTGGCATCGTGCACCGCTCGATGTGTGGCCTTGCGAAGCTGCTGGTCACCCGAAGTGAAGTCAGCGCCGGGTGCACTTGTTACATCACCAGAAAGGCGCCAAGCGCGAGCTAGGAACTTTTTCGCTCCCGATGGCGAAACGTCAGCCCAGTCAACGTCGTCCTCGGGCGGCCCGGCGAACACCATGCTCAACCGAATGGCATCGACGCCGTGGATTGCAAGTTCATCGGAGAGGCGCACGACGTTGCCTCTACTCTTACTCATCGTTGAGCCAGACATCACCACCATGCCCTGGTTCAGGAGACGCGTGAATGGCTCAGTGAAGTCGAGCAACCCCATGTCGTAAAGAACTTTGGTGAAGAAACGACTGTAAAGCAGGTGCAAGATGGCGTGGGTGACACCGCCCACATATTGGTCAACCGGCAACCATTCGCGCACCTTCGCTGGGTCAAAGGCCCGAGTCGAGTCATTCGGGTCGACATAACGCAAGTAGTACCAAGAGGAATCGACGAAGGTATCCATGGTGTCGGCATCACGAGTTGCTGGCTCACCGCATTTGGGGCACAGAACACTGGACCACTCGATTGCAGCGCCAAGGGGCGAGGCGCCCTTCGGCTTCAGGTCTAGACCCTCGGCCGGGGGCAACAGCACCGGCAACTGCGCTTCTGGAACCGGCACCTCACCACAATTTGGGCAATGAATGATCGGGATCGGTGCACCCCAGTAACGCTGACGCGAGATAAGCCAATCGCGAAGGCGATAGTTAACCGCCGGGCGCCCGGTGCCACGTTGTTCAAGCACCAGATTCATCGCAGCAATTGCTTCGACTTTGTCCAAGCCATCAAGTGGGCCCGAATTGACATGCGGTCCGTCATCGGCCGTAGCAACACCGGTCACCACCGGGTCTTCACCGGCCTCAACAACTACCCGCACCGGAAGATTAAATTTACGCGCGAAGTCTAGGTCGCGTTGGTCATGTGCGGGAACAGCCATGATCGCACCGGTACCGTAGTCGGCGAGCACATAATCCGCTGCCCACACTTCGATGCGCTCGCCATTTACTGGATTGATGGCGTAACGCTGCAAGAATACACCAGTTTTCTCGCGCGACTGGTCAAGTCGATCCATTTCCGAGGTGCCTTTGACCTGCTCGAGATACGCCACGAAATCTGTTTCGGCTGAAGATCCCAAGGCAAGTTCAGCAGCAAGGTCTGAATCGACAGCCACTACGAAGAAAGTCGCACCATACAAAGTGTCGGGTCGAGTCGTATACACAGTAACCGGCTCATCGCGCCCTTCGATAGCGAACTCGACTTCGGCGCCACGCGAGCGACCAATCCAGTTGCGCTGCATCAGCAGCACTTTCTCCGGCCATTTGCCTTCGAGGTCTTCCATGTCATTAAGTAGGCGATCGGCGTAGTCGGTAATGCGTAGATACCACTGCGTTAATTTCTTTTTGGTGACAGCCGTGTCGCAACGCTCACAAACTCCGTCGACAACTTGCTCATTCGCCAGCACAGTTTGGCAATTCGGACACCAGTTGACATTACTTGCCTTGCGATACGCCAAACCGCGCTCAAACATCTGCAGGAAGAACCACTGATTCCATTTGTAGTATTCCGGGTCGCAGGTATTGAAAACCCGATCCCAGTCAAATGAGCAGGCGTAACGGCGCATCGAAGCTTTTTGCTGCGCAATATTTTCGTAGGTCCAGCGAATCGGATCCTCATTGCGCTTTATGGCTGCGTTCTCGGCCGGCAAGCCAAAGGCGTCCCAGGCGATCGGGTGCATGACATTAAAGCCCTGCTGCACCCAGTACCGAGCAATTACGTCGCCTAGCGCGTATGCCTCGGCATGACCCATGTGGAGGTCACCGGATGGGTACGGAAACATGTCGAGGACGTACTTCTTGGGCCGGGCATCACCGTGGCCACCGGACCTAAATGGGGCTAGTTCATCCCAAATCGGCAGCCACCGCTCTTGAATTGCATCAAAGTCGTACCCGACGGGCTCATCGGAGCGATCGGCGACATCAGTTGGTTCGCTCATAGGACTGACGAGTCTACCGAGGCCTCGCGAACGCAATCCTAAGCACCGATCAAAAGTGTTAATGCCGGCGCTTTCCCTCAAACTAGTAAGTACCAGTTCACTACCGCAAACAACTGGCCCCTAACCAACAGCGGTCAGGGGCCAGCAACAAGGGTGAAACACCCCACCTAACGGTGGGGAAGGGTGCTACTCTTCATTACCCTCAAAGCACAACGACCCCAGCCGCCGAGTGCCGAGTGCGGCCGAGGGGTTTAGGGTGCCGCCGATACTGGCCACACCGGGCCGTACCCAACCAACACCGAGTGCGAGCCGATCGGTCGGTGCTGAACTAACTGGTGCATTAACCTCAAGACTTGGCATTGGGTCCTCCTGACCTGCTAGCGATTACTTGCCCGGGCGGGCACCTCCTTACGGTACGTCACAAACCCTCACACACCAAGGGTTTGCTGAAACTTTCTCCCCAGCGGCCTTCAATGCCCTGCCACCAATTGACTTCAGTTGCCACGACTGCGGGGGCACCCCAGAGGGGGCTAGTAAAACTTGCTGAAGTGCGCAGCTGAGTAACGGGGGAACGCTTTGGTGGGGTCGCCCAGAGTCCACACCTGCCTTACTCGGTAAAGGTGCCAGGTGATTTCCCCATTACGCCCGCTACTAGTGGCACCTGGCCAGCGCTGCAACCAGTAGGGGTGTACCGGATTGTTTCTTGCAATCGTGGCAAGAAATCAGTCCGGCAGCACATTCTCCGGCTCGGTAGAACGCCCTAAAGGCGCGGGCATTATGGTCGTGACATGCGCGAGCACCTAAAATTGGTCACACTGGGAGCCGCCAAGATCCAAGTGACAACCGTCGCATGGATCCCTTCGATCCGTGGCGCGGTTGTTGTCACCCTATGTATCTCCTGGTGCCTCTACACCGGCATTACCGCTTATGTCATTCCACTTGCCGTTGGTGCACTCTTTGTGGGCCTCGCCGATGTAGATCAAGTATTTGGCCAGCGCTGGCGCACCATGTTGACAGCCACTTTCTGGGTCACTATCAGCGCCATACTCGGAGGCCTGGCATCAAATTTTGGTGCTTTCCAAGTACTACTAGTCGCGGCCGTGGGTGCAATATGCGGCTATGTTGGTGTAGCAGGTCGCCGTAGCGCACTGATCGGGTTGTTGTCCGTAGTCACTTACGTGATTTTCTCGGGGGCCCCCGAGAATAATCTGACGGCCTTGCTGACCGGGGGTCTAGTCGCCATTGGCGGCCTCATCCAAACTTCCGCAATGGTGGTGCCGACCGCGATCCGAGCACCGCGCGTATTTCGGATTCCTTACCAGAGCGACCATAATTTTCGTCAACTGCGTGAAAATCTGAACACCAATAATGATTTTTTTAGGCATGGTGCTCGCCTAGCCCTAGCTTTGGCGACCGCGATGTCGGCTTATCTTTATCTGGGCTGGCCGCACGGCTATTGGATACCAATGACCGTGGCCTGGATCAGCCTGCCTGACCAAAACGGAACCGCAACTCGAGTAATCGCACGAGTGGCAGGCTCCATTGCCGGGGTGCTTATTACCTATGCTGTTATCGAAGGGTTGCATCTCCAGACCTACGCAACCGCGATATTCATTGGCTTCGGCGGGCTTGTCATGTTGGCATTCGTTCGCGTCAATTACGCCATCGCCGTCAGCGGTATCACAATCTTTGCGATTTCCCTTATGTCACTCATTGGCGATCCTGTTGCCGAAGTTTCCGCTATCCGACTGCTCTCAACATTAATCGCGGGAGTTATCGTGATTGGCGTGTCATTTACCTGGCCAGCCGCGCGAACGCGACTAGATCCAGCCCACTAACCTGCGGGTATGTCTCGACGCGGCTGGGCGCTTTTTATCTCCTTGGGGTTAATCTGGGGGTTGCCGTACCTGCTCATCAAAGTCGGGGTTGGGTCACTTTCACCTTTCGTCGTGGTGTTTGCCCGCGTACTTATCGGTGCCGCAATCATGTTGCCGATCGCTTTCTTCACCGGGCAACTGCGGAGGCTTGATGGCCATTGGCGATGGGTTCTAATCTTCGCTATCGTTGAGATGACTTTCACTTTCTTGGCACTTACTTGGGCCGAGAAACGTATTTCAAGTTCACTCGCTGCTCTTCTGATTTCCACCGTGCCGCTTACTGCCGCGATAATCGCCCGAGCAATCGGCCTTGATAGTCGCTTGAGCGGGATGCGTTTGGTAGGACTTGGGGTTGGCTTTGCAGGTGTTGCTGCACTTGTTGGACTCGATGTTTCCGGTGGTGATTTCCTATCGGTTGCCGCCGTCAGTATCACGGTATTGGGCTACGCCCTCGGCCCCATCATCGTAGATCGCAGACTCAGCACCGCACCTAGCCTTGCCGTCATCGCAGCCTCACTGGCCATCAATACCGTCATCTATGCGCCATTTGCTTGGCTAACCTGGCCCACCGAGCCGGTGCCCGCCACTGCTTGGTTGTCGATAGTGGTGCTGGGTGCGGTGTGCACCGCTGGTGCTTTCATCATCTTCTTCGCCCTAATTGCCGAAGTCGGCCCGGCCCGAACCACAGTAATCACTTACATAAATCCGGCGGTTGCTGTGATCTTAGGCGTGATCGTCCTAAATGAGCCACTGACTCCGGGTATCTTGATCGGCTTCCCGCTTGTCCTTACCGGGTCCTTCTTGGCCACTCGGCGGGCACCAACTTTGGAGTCTGAACCACACGGTTAACTACGGTGGCCTTCGCCGATAAAGAACGAGAGCCCTAAGTGGAGCTGAGGGGATTCGAACCCCTGACCCCCTGCATGCCATGCAGGTGCGCTACCAGCTGCGCCACAGCCCCGAAAATTGTCCGATCCTGATGGACCCCAACCCTCATGAAACCGGGAGGCGCCAGCATACCGAGCACCCCACCTGCCAGCTGCAGCGGCTAGCGATCGTCGGCTAAGGCGGACTCGGGCAAGGTGCCAGCGTTGTATTCCTGAAGGCGCCACCTAGGGCCAAATGCGCTGATATTCTCAACTAGCACCGACCAGGAGCAGTTGGTCAACACCCCAAGCACCGCCCAGTGCTCAGGTGGCAGGCCCAAAATCTCGCCAATACCCGCGCGCGCGGCACCGCCGTGGGTGACCACCACAAGTGCCTCACCGGGCCCAACTAGTTCAAGTGCGCGCTGCACCGCGGCGGCGACCCGCTGCGCCACCTCAAGGCGGGTTTCCCCGCTCACTCCGGCCGGCATTTCGGCACTGGCCGACCACTGCGCGAGCATTGTGCCGTAGCCCTGCTCCATCTCGGGCCGGGTTAAGCCTTCCCACTCCCCCGCAAAAGTCTCGCGGAGCCCAACATCGGTGCGAATTTCTAGGCCAAGGATTCGGGCTAGTGGCCTGGCGGTGCTCATCGCCCGGCTCAGATCAGAGGCGACAATTACCGCCGGCTGCAAAGTTGCAAGCATCGCCGCAGCGCGTTCGGCTTGCTCAATGCCTAACTCATCTAGGTCAATGTCAGTTTGCCCCTGAAAGCGCTGCTCGGCATTCCAGTGGGTGCGCCCATGCCGCCAGAAAACAATCCGGCGAGCTTCGCTCGGCTTTCTCAGGATGACTCCCAAGGGTTCGTACTGAGGGCACCGTCGTAGGCCGCATCACGTGCTGATTCGCGGGTTGAATGCGGGGAATTAACCGACGCTGGCAGTTCGAGCATCGGGCAGTCCTTCCAAAGCCGTTCGATCGCGTAGTGAATTCGCTCCTCAGCAAGTTGCACGTGCACCACGATGTCACCGTAGTCAAGGAGCACCCAGTGACTTTCGCGCTCGCCCTCGCGGCGAAGGGGCTTTGCCCCCATCGCGCGCAGTCGCTCTTCAACACCATCGACCACACCTTTGACCTGGCGGTCGTTCGCAGCCGATATCAAGACGAATACATCGGTTATGACGACGTGATCGCTCACGTCTATGGCCATGATGTCCTCGCCGAGTTTCTCCGACGCTGCTTCAGCCGCCGCTATCGCCAAGGCTACTGCTGCACTACTTGCTGTCATGACCACTACTTTCAGATTGTTTTGGAATTGCTATTGATAAAGTTTGCGCTTGGCGATGAAGTTGGCGACCGACTCAGGCACTAGGTAATTAACGGGCTCACCGCGGCCGGCTCGGGCTCTCACATTGGTTGACGAAATCGCCAGAGCCGGTATCTCGAGCAAGGTCCACGAATCTGCTGGCAGGTCAGGATCGCGAAGCTCGTGCCCTGGTCGCGTCACCCCAATGATGTGGGCTAACGCGATGACCTCCTGGGGTCCTCGCCACTCCATGATGTCGGCGAGCGCATCAGCTCCGGTGATGAAGAACCACTCGGTTTCCGCGTTCGGAAAATTCAGTTCATACTGCGCCCGTAAGTCACGCAGGGTGTCGACCGTATAGGTCGGGCCGTCGCGATCAATATCAACCCGGGTCACATCGAACCGGCCATCGGTTGAGGTCGCAAGCACCGTCATTAAGTATCGCTCCTCCGGGGTGGCTCCCGGAGTTGGTGACTTATGCCACGGCTGGCCGGTGGGCGCGAATAACACCAAGTCAAGGTTGAAGCTGTACGCGACTTCGGATGCAGCGACGAGGTGGCCGTGGTGAATTGGGTCGAAGGTGCCCCCCATCACCCCGATGCGGCGGGCGGTCACAAGCTGTTGCTAACGGTCAACGTTAATCATGGCGGTGATCACAAGGAGGACGGCTAATACCAAGAAGGCAAAGCCCCCGAATACATATGGGGATATCGACCCCTGCGTAGCTACTTGTTCCGCCGCACCCAGACCCATTGTGACCCCTTAATGTCGTAGTCAGAACAGTCTACTGCGCCGCGTATTTAAAGTTGCTTACGGACTTGCTACCGGCGAATGTGACCATCTCCGGTAACGACGTAGGTAGTTGTGGTCAACTCGGTGAGCCCCATGGGCCCACGAGCATGCAATTTTTGGGTTGAAATCCCGATCTCAGCTCCGAACCCGAACTCGCCACCATCGGTGAACCGAGTCGATGCATTGACCATCACGGCCGCCGAATCCACCCCCGCTACAAACCGCTGTGCTGCAGATTGACTGTCAGTGACAATGGCCTCGGTATGACCACTTGACCACCTGCGAATATGCGCTAATGCCTCGTCAATACTGTCGACAATGCCTGCGGCAATATCCAAAGAGTAGTACTCCGCAGCCCAGTCGTCGTCTGTGACATCCGCGAATTCAACACCGGTGCCAGTGGCATGCAGAGCGAACCGTGAATCACCATGGATAGTGACCCCTGCCTCTTTAAGTGCAATAAGCGCCCGTGGTAAGAACTCGTCGGCGATCTCACGGTGCACCAGCACGGTCTCCGCCGCATTGCATACGCTAACCCGCTGCGCCTTGCTATTAAGGAGTATGGCGATCGCCTTGTCGATATCGGCGTCCTTGTCGATATAGACATGGCAGTTACCAACACCGGTCTCGATAACAGGCACCGTTGAGTTGTCGACCACACTTCGGATCAGATCGGCACCACCTCGCGGGATGAGCACATCAACCAAACCACGTGCAGTCATCAAATACTTGACCGATTCGTGCGTATCTCCGGGCACCATTTGAATCGCGTCGGCCGGCAAACCCGACTTGACGAGGGCATCGCGCATGACCGCGACTAACGCAGCATTGCTCGCAGCCGCAGATGACGAACCGCGCAGCAGAGCAGCATTACCACTCTTAAGACATAGCCCGGCGGCATCGACCGTGACATTGGGGCGAGCTTCATAAATCATGCCCACGACACCGAGCGGCACCCGAATTTGCCGCACTTGCAGCCCATTGGGCAGGGTGTAGCCGCGGATGACTTCACCGACCGGATCAGGCAACGCGGCAACTTCACGTAACGCCTGGGCGATATCTGCGATCCGAGCCATTGTTAATGTCAATCGGTCAACAAGTGCCGCGCTAGTACCGGCGGCCTGCGCCCGAGCAACATCTTCGGCATTAGCCGCGGTAATTTCAGCCGACCGCGCATCAAGAGCATCAGCCAAGGCAAATAGTGCAATATCTTTTTGCTCACGGGTCAACAGCCGTAACTGCCCGGCAGCCTCGCGGGCCGCCTGAGCGGTTTTCAGAACTTGGGCCTGCTCATCCATAAGCACAGCCTAGACGCTCGCCGGCGCCCGACCTCAAAATGGGAGCAACCGCCCAGCTGTCAAGGTGCCAGGTTGCTCATTGTGCAGTCGACCACGACGATGGAAGGTGTCTTGGCTAATCACTTCGATGCCGGCCGGCTGCCACTGCGGTAACTGCGCTGACCCACGATGCTCCTCCCATAACTGCACCGCCAGGGTTAAAGCGGCCGTCATATCTACGGCTTCCTCCCAGTAACGCACTTCGGCACGATCTGACCCGAAGCGCCCCGCCAAAAGGAAGGGGTGTTCGTGGCTCAGTCTTTCAAGGGCTGTGCGAATTTCAGGTTCACCTACCGGCGCACCCGTTACCGTTAAGGTGACATGCCAGATATGGGCGGGGTCAAGAACACGCGAATCGCCGACCATGCCGGCCTCCAATCCGGTCAGATCGTGACGATCACCAGGTCATCTCGGTGCACGACCTCGCGTTCATACTCTGGACCTAGATCCCGGGCTAGGTCCTTGGTAGACCGCCCGAGTAGCCCGGGAAGTTCACCAGAGTCAAAGTTGACCAGTCCGCGGGCGATCGTGTTGCCTTTTTCGTCTAATAAGTCCACCGGATCTCCGGCAACGAAATTCCCGTCAACGGAAGTTATGCCCGCCGGCAGCAAAGAAAGACGACGTTGGACGACAGCCGCAACGGCCCCCGCATCAAGATGGAGCCGCCCACGCCCGGTGGTGGCGTAGGCCAACCAGAGCAATCTGGTCGAAGTACGCTCCCCGGTCGGGTGAAAGACGGTGCCGCCAGTGGCCGAGGTCAACGCGATCGCACTGGACTGGGCCGACGCCAGCAGTACCGGGATACCCGCCGAGGTGGCGATCTGGGCGGCCTCAACCTTGGTCGCCATCCCGCCTAGGCCCACACCGGCCCTGCCCACTCCGCCAATTCGTACCTCACCCAAATCCGCAGGCGAGCGCACGTCACCGATCAGTTTCGATCCCACCTTATTTGGCGGACCGTCGTAGAGCCCGTCGACATCCGACAGGAGAACCAGGGCCTCAGCATCGACGAGATGGGCAACAAGTGCAGCGAGTCGATCGTTATCGCCGACGCGAATCTCATCGGTAGCGACCGTGTCATTCTCATTGATGATCGGTAGTACACCCATTTCAAGTAGTCGAAAGAGTGTGCGCTGGGCATTTCGATAATGCGATCTGCGCGTGACATCCTGCGCGGTCAACAGCACTTGGCCAACGGTGATGCCGTGCTTGGCGAACTCACTGCTGTATTGCGCAACGAGCATGCCCTGCCCAACGCTGGCCGCCGCCTGCTGAGTTGCCAAATCTCGTGGGCGCGTGGTTAGGCCCAGTGCCGGAAAACCAGTTGCGATTGCGCCACTTGAGACGAGCACTACCTGATGGCCGGCCGCGTGCCGCGCGGCCAACTGCGTGACTAAATCCGCAATGCGTTCAGCATCAAGACCGCCACCGCGCTTGGTCAATGACGATGAGCCCACTTTGACGACAATTCGCGCCGCTGACGCGACCATCCCGCGAGCGTTCACGCACCCTCCACATCGAGTTGGGCATCCAATCGCACGTCGGTACCTCTCGGGCTCTTGCTGGAACCCATATCAACATGCAATGTCGGTTGCCAATCGAATACAACGGCATTGTCGTCGCTCCCGATCATGACCGTGCAACCGGCCGCCGCACCCTGCTTAACAAGTTGCTCTTCAACCCCAAGGCGGGCCAAGCGATCTGAAAGGTAGCCGACAGCTTCGTCATTGCTGAAATCTGTCTGGCGCACCCACCGTTCGGGCCGCTCACCGCGCACCCGATAGCCATCGGCCTCGTGGGTGACCTTGAAACCACGATCATTAACCGGCCGTGGAGTAATAACAATGCGTGGTGCCTCATCGGGAATGGCAGCAATTCGAGCCTGCAAAACCTTCTCGGCCATCGCAAATGAGAGCGGGCGCAAGCCTTCGTGAGTAGCAGCAGAGATTTCAAAAACCAAATAGCCACGCTCTTGGAGGATTGGACGCACTAGTTCGGCAAGTACTCGGGCGTCGGGAACGTCAATTTTGTTAAGCACCACGATGCGAGGCCGATCTTGGAGCCCACCATACAACGCCAACTCATGCTCGATGGCATCGATATCATCAATCGGGTCACGTCCCGGCTCCATCGTGGCGCAGTCAAGGACATGTGCTAGCACACTGCAACGCTCCACGTGACGCAAGAACTCCAGCCCCAGCCCTTTACCTTCACTGGCCCCCGGGATCAGGCCAGGTACGTCAGCGACGGTGTAGACAACCTCGCCGGCGGTCACGACGCCGAGGTTGGGTATCAAAGTGGTGAATGGATAGTCGGCAATTTTCGGGCGTGCCGCACTAATGGCCGCAACGAGGCTCGACTTCCCCGCACTCGGGAATCCGACCAAGGCCACATCGGCGACCGTCTTTAGCTCTAGGACGATGTCGCGGTACTCGCCAGGTTCACCAAGCAGTGCAAAACCTGGGGCCTTGCGACGCGGTGATGCCAAGGAGGCGTTGCCGAGCCCGCCGCGACCGCCTTTGGCAATAATCTGCCGGGTCCCGGCACCTAGTAAATCGGCGATGACGGTGCCATCAGGCGCTAGTACCATCGTGCCGTTAGGCACGCGAAGAACTACGTCATCACCTTCGGCACCGTTGCGATGCGCCCCTTGACCTGGGCGACCGTTATCGGCCTTGCGATGGGGGCCATGGTGAAACTCCAGCAGAGTTGTCACACTCGGGTCAACAATCAGGATAATGTCGCCACCGCGGCCGCCACTGCCACCATCGGGCCCACCAAGTGGTTTGAATTTCTCGCGTAGCACCGAGGCGCAGCCATGACCACCATCGCCACCTTGTACATGCAAGGTGACTTGGTCAACAAAGGTGGCCACGGTTAGAACTCCCTTTTTTAGCCCCGTTGCAATGGAAACGAGGCGAGCCCAACGGGCCCGCCTCGTCGGCTAGTTGCTGTGTCGCGCCGCGATAACTGCGCAAAGTTTTGTCGATTACTGCTGAGTTATACGCCTGCGACGATACTGACGACTCGGCGGCCACGTGCCACTCCGAACTCGACAGTGCCGGCGGCGAGAGCAAACAGGGTGTCATCCTTGCCGCGACCCACGTTGTTACCCGGATGGAAGTGGGTACCGCGCTGGCGCACTATGATTTCGCCAGCGTTAACGTCTTGGCCGCCGAATCGCTTGACGCCGAGGCGTTGAGCGTTGCTGTCGCGGCCGTTGCGGGTGCTGGATGCACCTTTCTTATGCGCCATTAGTTCACTTCCCGGTCTTGATGTCGGTGACCTTGACCGCGGTGAGGTCTTGACGATGACCTTGACGGCGACGGTAGCCGGTCTTGTTCTTGTATTTCAGGATGTCAATCTTGGGGCCACGGTGATGGTCGACGATCTCCGCGGTGACAGTGACGTTAGCCAAAGTCGCTGCATCGCTGGTGACAGCGGCACCATCAACTATCAAGAGAGCGGGAAGAGTCAGGGTGTTGCCTGGCTCACCGGCCTGCCGGTCAAGCACCACAACATCGCCAACCGCGACCTTTTCTTGCCGGCCGCCAGCGCGCACGATCGCGTACACCACAAACTCCTACCTATAAGTCAATTCTCGGATCTTGCCCCCGGATCTTGCCCCCGGATCTTGCCCCGCGTGATGGCGACCGGTTAGGTCGCCTGCGGCTAAGGGTACGGATAGCACCCTGAAGTGGTCAAACCGCCTCCTCCGAAGGGCCCAGTTCAGCCTCATCTGAGGTGGCGTCGAGTGCAATTTCGCCCGCTATCACTGGCTCATCAGCGCGCTCAAAGGCCCGGGCCGCCACGTCCGCCGGATCTACTGCATTTGCCGGCCGCCGATTCTTAGGTGAGGTTTCATGGTCATGCTCATGGCTCGATCCGTTGAGATTGTCCACCGGGTGCATCGAGATCCGCAAGCCTCGACCCGCACAGGCATCACATGGGGTCGAGAACGACTCGATGAGCCCAGAGCCGATGCGCTTGCGGGTCATCTGCACCAAGCCAAGTGAGGTGACTTCGGCCACCTGATGCTTGGTGCGGTCGCGGCCCAAGGACTCAACTAGCCGGCGTAGCACCAAATCGCGATTACTTTCGAGCACCATGTCAATAAAGTCAATGACGATGATGCCACCGACATCACGGAGGCGAAGCTGGCGGACAATTTCTTCGGCCGCCTCCAAGTTGTTGCTCGTGACCGTTTGCTCGAGGTTTCCACCTTGACCGATGAATTTTCCGGTATTGACGTCAACGACGGTCATAGCCTCGGTGCGATCGATAACGAGTGATCCACCAGACGGCAAGAACACCTTGCGATCAAGTGCCTTGGCCAGTTGCTCGTCAACGCGGTACTCGTCAAAAAGATCCTTATTCGAAACCCAATGCTGAAGACGATCACCAAGATCTGGTGCGATGCCGTTTATGTATATAGTGACAGCCTCCCATGCGGTATCACCGGAGACAACCAACTTGGTTACATCTTCATTGAAGATGTCGCGAACTACTTTGATGGCCAGATCAGGTTCACCATGTAGCAATGTGGGTGGGGCCGCTGTCTTAACCGCCTCCGCAATTGCATCGGACTGAGCGGTCAGGCGCGCAATGTCCTGCTCAAGTGCTTCCTCTGGAGCACCTTCGGCTGCGGTGCGCACAATCACACCAGCTTCTTCAGGCATCACGCGCTTGAGGATGTTCTTCAAGCGAGACCGCTCAGTGTCTGGCAGCTTACGGCTGATACCCGTCATCGAACCATCGGGAACATAAACCAAGTACCGGCCCGGTAAAGAAATCTGACTGGTTAGGCGCGCGCCTTTTTGACCAACCGGGTCTTTTGTTACCTGCACCAAAATCGCGTCGCCGGATTTCAATGCGAACTCAATGCGCTTGGGTTGCCCGTCGAGCCCTACGGCATCCCAGTTGACTTCACCGGCATACAACACTGCGTTGCGCCCGCGCCCAATATCAACGAAGGCGGCTTCCATGCTCGGTAGGACATTTTGGACGCGCCCTAAGTACACGTTGCCAACGAGGGAGGATGAAATACCCCGCGTGACGTAATGCTCGACGAGCACTCCATCTTCTAGCACCGCGATCTGGGTTCGATCACCTAGTTGCCGAACAGCCATTACCCGATCAACTGACTCACGGCGAGCTAAGAACTCGGCTTCGGTCAAAATCGGCGCCCGGCGACGCCCAGCCTCACGGCCTTCGCGACGGCGCATCTTCTTTGCTTCTAGGCGAGTCGAGCCACGCATTGAACTGGCGTCATCCTTTTTCGCGCTGGTTCGCGGCGCGCGCACTTTGACAACAGTGTTGGGCGGGTCATCTGGGGATGGCTCGACATCGGATTCACTACCACGCTGACGGCGGCGGCGGCGGCGGGTGGTTGCTGAATTCTCTGAATCCTCGTCCTCGCCTGGCTCGTCAGCCGCCGACTTGTCGCTATCAGCGCTTGTCTCCCCAGCCGTATCTGACTCATCAGTGCGGCGGCGGCGCCCACGGCCACCACGGCGGTGGCGGCGACGACGGGCTTCGTCATCTGACTCGCCAGCAACCGCGGCAACAGAGTCGGCCGCAGAACTATCAGCCGAAGCAGTTTCGGCAGGGGTTTCGGTGCTGACCGATTTAGTGGTTGCCCGTTTACGCACTGCTGTTCTCGGCGCTACAACTTGCTCAGCCGCCTGAAAGAGCGGGGTAATAAATGCCGCACTCGGTGCTTTGCTGGCCGGGGCTGGTGTGGTCTCGGCGGCGCCACTGCCCTTGGTGCCCTTGGTGCCTTTGGTGGCCTTGGTGGCCTTCTTCGCCGATTTCTCTGGTACCGATTTCTCTGGAACCGATTTCTTAGCCACCTTCTTGGCGGCTTTCTTCACCGGCTTTTCGGTAGCGGTTACCACCGGTGGCCCGGCAGGGCGAACGGCAGCGCGCCGGCGCGTAGCCGGTGCTGGTGTGGCTTCAGACGGCGGTGCAGTTATTTCGACCATTGGGTCGTACTCCTTTAGGCGTTAATCACCGGTCACCCGGTGCCAACGCGTGTCGTGTGGTCGATCGTTACCGATCGCCCATCAAGTCTTAGCGGCGGCCAGCGGCGCGCGGTCGGGGGAAAATGGATCTCCCACGGTCGATCCGACTGGGTCGAGCGGTCCCTGTGCCAGCCGAGTCACCCTTGGGGGCGCTGGCGGCACGAGGCCGGCTACCTGCCGTAGTGCATTAAGAACGTCGTCGGGTCGTACGGACGGTGTTGCATGCCGCACTACCGCCTTGAGTATGGCACACCCCGGGCCCGGTTCAACCAATAGTGATACCACCGGCCCTCGCGCATCAAAGGCACGCACCCCATTTTTCGTGAGGCGTTCTACCGTAACTACCTCCTGAGCCAGTAGTTTTTGGGCCGCAATTTCAACTTCCGCGACCCCGACACCGGGTAGCTCAATTTGCCAAATACTGGCTTCGAGGCGCTGGACGAAATCCGGTGAATTGGCCTCCACCACCTCCACGATGTCTAGGCCTGGTGGTAGGGCCTCATCTAGAGCAGCACGCACCGCCGCAGGGTCGCACCGCTCGGTGACCCCAATTTCGACATATTCGGCCTCGCTGGCAACCCCAGTTGGCGCCGAGTTGGCGTACGAGACTTTCGGATGCGGGGAGAATCCGGCACTAAATGCCATCGGGATTTCGGCCCGCCGCAGCGCGCGTTCCAGCGCCCGCTGGAAATCGCGGTGGCTAGAAAATCGCAAGCGGCCGCGTTTGGCATATTGCAGCCGCAGGCGTTGCACTGTTGGGGCGACATCGCGCACCGGGGCAAGACGCGCCATATCAACTCGGCGCCTGCGAAGTTTGCTCGGCAACCGGTGAGTGCATCGGTACCTTCGGCATCGGTAAATCCGTCACCCCGGTCGGGCCCACTTGAATTTGCGTATCCATTTGGTCGCAAACACCGCAGTCAAAGCACGGGGTCCAGCGGCAATCATCAATAGCCACTTCGTCAAGTGCAGCCTGCCAGTCCTCCCACAACCACTCCGAGTCGAGTCCAGAATCTAAGTGATCCCACGGCAGTACTTCAGTCTTGGTGCGCTCGCGGATGGTGTACCAATTGACATCAACCACCTGACCGTCAAGTGCCCGCTCGGCCGCACTCATCCAACGGTCATAGGAGAAGTGCTCACTCCAACCGTCAAATCTTGCCCCGTCTTGCCAAGCCGCAAGAATTACCGCACCGACTCGGCGATCACCGCGAGATAGCAAGCCTTCAACTATGCCCGGCTTACCATCGTGATAGCGAATACCAATTGCTTTTCCATAATTGCGGTCGGCGCGAATGGCATCGCGAAGTTTAGCCAAGCGAGCATCTGTGGTTTCGTGATCCAGCTGGGCTGCCCACTGAAATGGCGTGTGCGGCTTCGGGACGAAACCACCGATCGACACCGTGCAGCGAATATCACGGGATCCCGTCGCCGCACGCCCGGCCTTGATGACATCGCGGGCCAGCTGCGCGATCTGCAGCACATCATCATCGGTCTCCGTCGGCAACCCGCACATGAAATAGAGCTTCACCTGGCGCCAACCAGCCGAATAAGCTGTGGTCACTGTGCGGATTAAGTCCTCTTCGGTTACCTGTTTGTTGATGACCTTACGCATCCGCTCACTACCACCCTCGGGGGCAAAAGTTAAGCCGCTGCGTCGACCATTGCGCGATAGCTCATTTGCCAAATCGACATTGAAGGCATCAACTCGGGTACTCGGTAGTGACAGCGAAATCTGCGATCCTTCGTATCTATCGGCAAGATTGCGCGCTACGTCAGCAATTTCTGAATGGTCAGCACTTGATAATGAAAGTAGGCCAACTTCCTCGTAGCCAGTCTTCTTCAGACCGTTCTCAACCATGGCCGCAATTCCGGTGATGCTGCGTTCGCGCACCGGGCGTGTGATCATCCCGGCTTGACAAAAGCGGCACCCTCGTGTGCAGCCCCGAAAAATCTCAACACTCATCCGCTCATGCACCGTTTCAGCCAACGGCACCAACGGCTGCTTGGGATACGGCCAACTATCAAGGTCCATCAAGGTGTGCTTCCGCACCCGCCACGGCACCTCGGGCCTGGTTGGCGTAACGCGCTGGATCCGGCCATCTGGCAGATATTCCACCTCGTAGAAAGCAGGAACATAGATCATCCCGGTCATAGCAAGTTTGAGCAGTAGACCGGTGCGACCACCTGGCCGACCCGCTTGCTTCCAATCCCGGGTGAGATCGGTGATGAGGAGAACTGCTTCTTCACCGTCACCAAGTACTGCAGCATCTATGAAGTCTGAAATGGGTTCTGGATTGAACGCAGCATGACCTCCCGCAATAACTATTGGGTGTGTGTCGTCCCGGTCGCGAGCCAGCAGCGGGATATTCGCAAGTGACAATGCGCTGAGCATGTTTGTGTAGCCAAGTTCGGTTGAAAATGACAAGCCGAAGAGATCGAAATCACCAACCGGACGGTGACCATCCACGGTGAACTGAGGCACCTTGGCATCGCGCATCAGCGCTTCAAGATCTGGCCAGATCGCATATGTGCGCTCCGCTAAGGCGTCAGCGCGCTCATTGATGACTTCATAAAGAATCTGCACACCTTGATTAGGTGCACCCACTTCATAAGCATCCGGATACATGAGAACCCAGTGAACCTGGGCGTCATCCCAGACCTTCAGGGTGGCATTTAGCTCCCCCCCGACATACTGAATCGGCTTATTAACCAGGGGCAATAGCAACTCAAGTTGATCGAAGACGGATTCACCGCGTCGAGCAATATCTGAAACCGTCATGGGTCCAAGGTTACCTGCGGATACCAGATCCCGCTTTCCGCCCTTAGCTCAACGTCATCTGGGCTTGAAGTGTCTCAACTACGTCAGTGAGGACCGCATCGAATGCAGGCGCACGTTCTCAAGCAGGCCGATAGCAATCCAGGTCGACATCATCGAGGTGCCACCCGCTGAAACTAATGGCAGCGGGATCCCGGTGATCGGCATGATGCCCAAGGTCATGCCGATGTTCTCGAAAGTCTGAAACGCCAACCACGCAACTACTCCGGTTGCGATCAAGCGCCCATATAGGTCGTTGGCCTTCATAGCGATTCGGATTGCGCGCCATAAAATCACACAAATTAGAAGAATCAGTAAGGCGGACCCGATGAATCCGAGTTCTTCTCCCACAACAGTGAAAATGAAATCGCTCTCGTTGACCGGTACGAATCTACCCTGAGTCTGTGGGCCCTCGAAAAGCCCATAGCCCGTCCAGCCGCCCCCGCCGACGGCAATGCGCGCCTGGGTTGAGTTATAGGTCGCGCCCGTGGGCTCACCGCTTGGGTTAAGGAACGAAGTCAGCCGCGAAACTTGATATGACTGCAGTAGGCCCAATTGCACCGCTAGCAGCATGCCGATGACAGCGCCGCCAATCAAGCCGATTACCCAACGCCGCTGTGCACCTGACACCGCGATGATTGAAAGAGCTACCGAGCCCAAAATCAGCACGGTTCCGGTGTCGTTCTGCACCAAGATAATGAGAATCGGCAACACCGCAACACCGACCGAAATCAACACATCACGATCGTGTGGCTCACTTTCGAAGTCTCGCTTCTCCGCAAGTATCGCCGCCATCATGATGATGACGGCGATCTTGGCAAACTCCGAGGGCTGGATGGTGAATCCGCCGGGTAGATCAATCCAAGCTCGCGCGCCAGCGACCGAGGTGCCTAACCCTGGAGCGAAAACAACCAGCAATAGCAACACCGAACCGATGTAGATGATAGGTGTGTATGCACGCAACCAGCGGTAGTCAAGACGTGATGCGAAGAACCCCAAAGCCATGGCGATCACCACGTTGATTAGGTGCCGCTTTAGATATGACTGAGGATCACTTGCCGATGCCATGTCGGCTCGACTCGCCGACCAGACCAGGACAGCGCCGAAAATCGTGACACCGACAGTTGCGACAAAAAGCACCCAGTCCAGATCACGCCAATAGGCGCTCCCGCGTGAACGTTGCGCGGACGGCGGACGGGCAATTGAGTCGGTCGCCGAAAATGTACTCATCAGCTACTCCCTCCCGAACCCTGACCTGACATCTTGCCCCGGGGCACCACCGGGGTACCGTCTGGCCGCACCGTAGGCAGTCTCTTAAGCGGGGCACCGTCAACCAGGACACTCTTGGCCGGGTTCACCGTGCTGCCTGTTACCCCGAAAATTTCTTCATAAATTTTGCGGACACTCGGGCCAGATGTCTTCGAGCCGGTGCCTCCTTGGGTCACCATCATGACGACCGCATACCTGGGCTTATTAGCCGGCGCGAAGGACGCGAACCACGAGGTCGAGACTTTGCTGCCGGTGACTTGCGCTGAACCGGTTTTGGAAGCAACCGGGATTTGGTTCAGCGGAAAGCCTGCAAATGGCGCTGCCCCAGAGCCATCCATCGTCACGCCCTGCAGAGCAGAATTTATGAAATTAATGGCTGTTCGCGAGACATCAACGCGGTCGGTCACCACCGGGGCGATCTCTTCAACAACCCTGCCATCAGCCCCGATGATGGCCTTAACCATTTGCGGTTGATACAAAGTGCCACCATTGGCTATAGCCGAGTAGGCCATAGCCATCTGCAATGGCGTGACCGCAGTATCACCTTGGCCAATTGCCGCGTTCAAGGCATCGCCCTCGCGCCACCTAAACCCGTCAGCGCAGTTTTCGCGATCAAGAGCGGTGAAGTAATCGGCCTTCTGGGGATTAGTCTTACGGGTTTCTGGGTAACCCGAGATCGCATTGGCACACCAAGTGCCACGCTTTTGCTCCCAGTTGGCAACCTTGAAAGTGCGACTCGATACGCGCCCGGTTGCCTCGTCCGGCAAATCAATTCCAGTTTTAGCGTTGAGGCCGAACATCTTTGCTGTTTCGGCGATTGGGTCAGGTGAATTTCGATTGGCATCGTTGCCACCTGCATCGGTCCACATTTTGTCAGCGATGCCGTAGAACACAGTGTTGCACGAAACCTCAATAGCTCGCTTCAAAGTGATCGGGCCGTAGCCAGAGGATTCGAAATTTCTAAAAGTTTGCGTACCAAGTTTCACCTGGTTAGGGCATTGATACTTGCTATACAGACTAAATCCCTCACGCGACGCAGCAGCGGTGCTAATAACCTTAAAAGTTGAGCCCGGCGCGAATAGACCTTGAATCGCATTCGATGACAACGCATCGCTGTCCTTCAAATCTTGATACTGCTTTTCTGTTACGCCTCCTACCCAAATGGATGGGTCATAGGTCGGGTAACTCGCCATTGCCAAGATGTGCCCATTGCGCACATCGACAACTACCGCCGCACCAGAATCACCGGGATACCCTTGGGCCTGCGCCCGCTGCACCGCGGCGACCAGTTGCTGCTCAACCACATGTTGCAGGCGCGCATCGATTGTCGAAACGATGTAATCCCCGGCAACCGCCAGCTTCTCATCCAAAGTCTTGGTAATTCGCCCAGACGTATCGACTTCGAGGGTTGTTACCGCAGGCTTGCCGCGAATGGCATCGTCATAAGTGGCCTCCAGACCCGACCGCCCGACTACATCGGTACGCCGCAACCTGTCATAGGCGGTCGAATCACCCTGCTGGGTCAATGCGTCCTCGGTCACCGGCCCTAGGTAACCAAGTAGGTGAGCGGCGTTGACATCAAATGGCGCTGGATAGGTGCGGATAGCCTCCAGGCCCGCGGTTACCCCGGGAAAGTCAACCCGACTCTCCATGATCGACAACGCGGTCTGCGCATCGACATCGCGGGCGATTGGGATCGGCTGAAATGGCGACCCGTTCCAGCAAACAGGTGGCGGCTTGGCACCATCGGCACCACATGTCATTAGCCGATCACTAATACTTGCTTGTGGTACATAGAGTATTTGCGCAAGCCGCGCAATGACCTCCGCGCCGTCATCGGCTTCACGCTGCAAAGTAACCCGGTCTACCGTCACTACAAGGGAAGTGCGATTTGCGACCAGCGGCCGCCCTGCCTGGTCTAGTATCAGGCCCCGTACTGCCGGTGTCACGACCTCGCGCACGGTATTGCTCTGGGCGGCCACGCGGTAACTTTCGCCGGTCATCACCTGCAGATAGAACAGGCGCCCAAGTAAGGTGGCCATTAACGAGATAACGAGCACGCTGAGGATGACCAGTCGCAAATTCGAGCGTTCACCCATGCGTGCCTTCCTCCCTCAAAAACCGCGATGGCCCTAACCTGACGCTATGACGCTTTACACCCAATTCCGGTTCCCAAGTCATGGCCTACACGGCAATCTCTGGAGTGACCTTCTGCACCAACCAAGCCACTCCAGGTACCACGGCGGGTGCCAGAATTAACCCATAAAGACTGCTCGTCAGCACCAAAGCTGGAACCGAATCCCACAGCACCTGATTACCGCCGAAAGCTGCGAGGAGCAGCGCATACGCCAAGGCTGCTGCACCCGTGCTGAGCCCGACCATGCCCATCAAAACTGGGACGGTTCGATCCCTCGGGTCGATTACCGCCCCCGTCAAGAACCCGATAACCAAAAAAATCAAAGCTTGAATCCCAATTATGCCTCCGGCCGGTGGTGAAAATCCCAAAACCAGCCCGGCGGCAAATCCAACCACCGCGCCGGTGACCGGCCCGTACGCCAAGGCGAGTGCCACCACACAAACCACCACCAAATCCGGGGTGGCACCGGGCAATCCCAGCCGCGATAGCAAGGTTAGTTGCAGCATTACAGCGAGGACGATGATGCTGGCACAGATGACCGTCTGCCGGATCCACATACTTAGTTACTTCCGGAGTTTGTTGCTACCCCTGCCGAGGGGGTAGGCGACGGCACCGGCGTAGCTGCCTTCTCTTTTTGCGGCTTGGTGCTGGCAGTTGGTGCTGGGCTCGCACCATCGTTGACACCGCTCGGTGAAGGTGATTCCAGTGCTAATGACCCACTGATTGTCGCCGGTGGGGTGGGCAACACCGAATCGCGAGGATCTTCACGAGGTGGCCGAATCACCACACCGACTATCGTTAATGCGGATACATCAGCAAATGGTCTAATCGTGGCGATGCGTGTTAATTGACCCGCCGTACCACTCACATCAACAACTTCGCCGATCGGAATACCCGGTGCGTAGGGCCGGCCGCTACGCGAGCCGAAAGTAACGAGAGCTTGACCTGACTTCAGCTCCGCGAGCGGATCGAGAGTTTGAAACTCCAGTGAATCTTGACGCCCAGTGCCCGACAAAATACCGATCTCTTCGGTACCAGCAACTCGCGCTCCGACCGCCGAAGATGCATCAACAATTAAAACGACGGTGGCTGTGGTCTTAGTGGTGCTAAGAATCCGGCCAATCAAGCCTTGGCCGTTTATCACCGTCATATCAGCCAATAATCCGTCATCTCGGCCGGCATCGATTGTCACCGTCCACGCAAAATTTTGAGCTGGTTCAACGGCGATAACTTCCGCCGGCACAATTCGATATCTTCCGACACCGGCGACACGTAGTAGTTGATCGAGTGCGTCCGCCCGCGCCCGATCTTCAGCTGAGCGAATTACGGTGTCTTGTAGGGTGGCATTTTGGGATTCGAGTTCGGCAATACGCGCCCGCTGATCGCCCCAGGTGCCCCACCAACTGCCAACCCCAGTAATTGGTGAGATGATCACCGAAGTCGCAACTTGCACTCCGCCCAAGGCACTGCTCACGACTGAGCGCACACTTGAGAATGGCCCTTTGCCACCGCGCAGGTCCAAAATTGTGAATGTCAGCGCGATGATGGCAAGGGCCGCGAGAATTATGCGGGTGCGTTGATTCAGCATGAGTGGGCTTCCACGGTTTGGCACCGATTGGGTGCGTTAACCGATTTACCGCCGCGGCTCGGCGATCAGCACCTGTTGCAGTGCATCAAATTCCTCGACGCATTTGCCTGAACCCAGCGCGACACATTCGAGCGGACGTTCGGCGATGATTACCGCCATTCCGGTTTCATGGCGCAACCGCTCGTCTAGGCCGCGTAGTAAGGCGCCGCCCCCGGTTAAGACAATCCCGCGGTCCATGATGTCACCCGAAAGCTCAGGTGGAGTGCGATCCAAAGTAGCCTTGACCGCGTCGATAATCGCGTGTACCGGCTCATCCATCGCTCGGCGGATTTCCTCGGCGGTCACCACGATAGTGCGCGGCAAGCCACTGACCAGATCTCGGCCACGAATCTCAGCTTGTGGCTCATCTGGCAGCGGGAAAGCCGAACCGATCGCCATCTTGATCTCCTCGGCGGTGCGTTCACCTAGCATTAAGGAGTATTCCTTTTTCACAAACTGGATAATCGAGCTATCGAGCTCATCACCGCCAACGCGAATCGACAAACTCGTGACGATGCCGCCGAGTGAGATCACAGCGACTTCTGAGGTGCCACCGCCGATATCGACCACCATGTTTCCGGTAGGCTCATGCACTGGCAGGTTCGCACCGATCGCGGCGGCCATCGGCTCTTCAATAATGAAAACCTTGCGGGCGCCGGCGGCGTAACCTGCGTCTTTTACCGCTCGCTGCTCCACCCCGGTGATACCCGATGGCACACAGATGATCAGGCGTGGCTTGGCTAGGTGGCGGCGCTTATGGACTTTTTGGATGAAGTACCTGAGCATGCGCTCGGTGGTATCGAAGTCGGCGATGACCCCGTCCTTCAATGGACGGATGGCGATGATGTTGCCTGGCGTGCGTCCGATCATGCGCTTGGCTTCGGAGCCAACCGCCAAGATGCCGCCGGTATTATTATTGATTGCCACCACCGACGGCTCGTTTAGAACAATGCCCCGCCCACGCACATAAACTAGGGTGTTTGCCGTACCGAGGTCGACGGCCATATCGCGCCCGACGAAGGATGATGACGAAGCCACGGGGGAAGTGTCCGCCTTCCTGTCGACATCATGAACGGCTAAGGACTATTCAACGTACGGCCTTATCTTACGACGAACCCAATGCGCGTCCGAAATGTCCGGTTTAGCCGGCGACTGGATCGGCTTGGGCTATTAATTCGGCCTTAGCCTTTTCTAGTACCCGCAGGTGAGCCTCGAGCCGAGTTGCGGTAGCTGCATCGGCCGGTAGGTCATAGGCCGCGGTGGTCACCGCTCCTAGATCGGCCCGGTAATCGTGGCCCAGGCTCTGGAAATCACCGGGTTTGACGTTCGTCGCGAACAAGGTGTCGACCAATGCCTGGATGTAGGTGATACCCGGGCGCCAGGTCATCGAGTCCGGGATATTGCGCCCGCGGCTGCCATCCATGGGCAGCCAAGCTGGGCGGTTGGTGATCAACTCAGGGCGAAAGCGCACCACCGGATCGCCATCGTGTTCTAAGAACCACACGCGCGGCCGCGGAGTAGGCAGCACCGCTGGGATTTCTTCGGGTCGATCAACTGTGATCGACTCCTGAATGCATAACGCGTGAAATCCATCGGACACTTGGCCGCCGGGAGTGCCTACCCACAGGGCGGCGGCGATGTTGTAGTGATCAAGATCAATTGGCCCAGCAGGGACGGCCGCCTCTTGCACCTTCGCACCCATGCTCTCTCCATACAGCAATAACCGCGGGCGCTTGGTGCGCGTTGCCAGCTCATCGCAGATCGAGTCGAGCAATAGCTTTTGGGTCTGCGCAGCGATCGTTACCTTGCCAAGGGATAAAAAGGACGGGAGTAACCCATAACCGATCGCCACCGATGCGCTGTCACCGCGAGTGAGGATCTCAAGAATGTCGACCGGGGTTGAGTTTGCGTATCCGGTGCCCGCGGGCGCCAGAATAAGTAAGTTAGTGCGATCGAAGGCACCGGTACGGCGCAGCTCTGACATTGCCAAGCCCACCCGCTGCTCAACCGTGGTCGCCGCATCAACGCCGATGAAAACACGCACCGGCTCGGCAACGGGCTCCAAACCGGTTACTTCACGGATGTCGTTGGCGCCGGTTACCGACCCGACGAACCGGGCGCCCTCGCGACCGAGTTCAGCCATCGTCACCGCCGACTGCGCACTGCCCGACACTAAAGGATTAAGCGGTGGTTTGGCATAAGCCGGGTCAAGGTCGCGGCCCTTTGGAGTGAGCTTGTTTTCAACCTGCCCACGGCCAACCAGACCGGCCACCACCGCAACGCCAACCAGACCCAGACCTGCAGCAACCGATTTAACCGGCAAACGGCCTCGGCCTACTGTTGCTAATGCCAGTGTCGAACCCAGCGCGACCGGAAGCCCCACCGCAACACCGGCCAGACCACCGACCACGAATGGGAAAGCCGTGCGAACTTTCTTCGGCCACGACACCAATGTCGCCCCGCGCGAACCAGCGGCTATAACTCCGCCGGTGCTGAAACCGGCCGCCGCACCTAGCGCCGTGGGCAACATTTAACTACAGACCAGGAAAGAAGAGTTCGATCTCGCGGGCTGCTGATTCGGGTGAATCAGAGCCATGCGTGACATTTAGTTGGGTCTCGGTGGCGAGGTCACCGCGAATGGTGCCCGGTGCGGAGTGCGCCGGATTAGTCTCACCCATCATCGCCCGCCATGACAAGATCGCAGCTGGGCCCTCGATAACTGCTGCAACTAGCGGTGAGCTCGTGATGAACTCAACTAGGTCGGCGAAGAACGGCTTATCGGCATGCTCGCCATAATGCTCCTGAGCTACAGCCGCCGGCAAAGTACGCATTTCTAAAGCAATGATTTTGAAGCCCTTGTGCTCGATGCGACCGAGGACTTCACCAACAAGGCCACGGGCGACGCCATCGGGCTTGATCAGGACGAGGGTGCGTTCAGACACGGTTTAACTCCCTAGCTAAAGGTTTGCGCCGGTAATGGCTAACTCAAACTCTAGCCAGTCGCCTCGTCTGACTCAGCAGCACGTGCAGCCCGCAGTGCGTCAACCCGGCGGCCATTACGAATCGCAAAGAACCACAAGATCGCGAAGATGGCACCCACGAGGAA
>SHUQ01000013.1 GCA_009694585.1 Candidatus Nanopelagicales bacterium
TGTGGTCTACGTCGGTCCCCACGCAGTACCAGGTGCAATTGAGGGTATTCGCGCTGCACACGAGCAAGGGGTGCGGTGTTGCTACATCACTAACAACGCATCGCGGCCCCCAGCTGAGGTGGTTGAACACTTACGCAGTTTGGGGATTGACGCGGCAGCGGAGGAAGTGGTTACTTCCGCGCAGGCCGGGGTTTCGTTATTGGCCCAGATCGTGCCTGCCCATAGCCGAATTTTGGCAATCGGTGGTCCAGGAGTATTCGCGGCCCTGCGCGAGCGCGGATTCGTACCCGTGGAGTCGGCCGACGATGAGCCGGCCGGTGTTTTACAGGGGATAGGAATGGACCTAAGTTGGCCGGCTTTAGCTGAAGCCACTTTTGCAGTGGCCGCCGGATTACCGTGGATCGCAACCAATTTGGATTCGACATTTCCGACCCCACGCGGGTTGGCTCCGGGCAACGGTGCCATGGTCGAGGCGGTCGCACATGCCACCGGGCGGAGACCAAATGGCGTAGGTGGCAAGCCGGAGCCGGCACTACTACTTGAAGCGGTGGCTCGAACCGGTTCGCTTCGACCGCTGATGATTGGTGATCGTCTCGATACTGATATTGCCGCCGCTAACCGGCTGGGGATGCCGACATTGTTGGTAATGACCGGTGTTACCGGTGAGAGCGAATTAGCCGCCGCGGCTGGGCTCGAAGTTCCCACCTATGTTGCTCCAGACCTTTCCTGCCTTGGCGAGGAGACCTCATGGCAGACCCTAAAGTGGGCAAAGCGGTAACGTTGACTACACCGCCTGAATCGACGCCACACCAGCACTTGGAGGATTAGATGTTTGAAGACCTGCGAGGCTATCTGCAGATGGCGAGTGGGCTCACCGACGTGACTGCATCGAAGGCCAAAGAAATTGCGCTGGCCTTGGTGAGTCAGGGCATGAATATCTCTTCGAAAGCTCCCGATGTGGTAGGGCAAGTACAAGAACTCGCAGATGACTTGGTAACTACCAGTAAAGAGAACCGCGAAATGCTACTTGGCCTGATTCGGGCAGAGGTAGATCGTGCGGTAGGCCGAATGGGGTTTGTGCGTGAAGATGAACTCGCGGCCCTTCGCCGTCATGTGCAGCGACTTGAGCAACAGCTATTCGACCTCAAGTCAGGTGCTGGGAGCGCCCCGGCGTCAACATCCCCGACTCCAGTAACTGAGTCTGACACACCCACTGACATCCCAGTGAAGAAAAAAAAGAAGAAGGTAATTGTCGTCAATGAAGGAGCTAAGGGTGTCTGACGAAGATCTTGACATTGATGACGTGATGGTGCTCGAGGAAGTCAATCCCGAATTGGCGCTGGCAGTTTGGGAGCCCACCGGTGATGCAGGGATTGACGCGGCATTAGATGAGCTCACGCGGCTAGAGGACATTCCGGCTGTTGAGCGCATCGCAGTTTACGAAAGTGTGCATCGTCAATTGCACCAGCGACTCGCCGATCTCAGTACCGGCCCGTAACCGGCGATGGTCCTGCGCCGGCTCGACGCGGAGCTAACGAGGCGGGGATTGGCTCGTTCCCGGGATCAAGCACGTGATCTCATCACTGCAGGTTCTGTTCTGGTCCGTGGCACGGTGGCCCTGAAACCAGCCACTCAAGTCGATAGTGATGTCTCGATTGTCATCAATGGCGACGATGACGGTGCGCAATATGTCTCACGTGGTGCGCACAAACTCATTGGTGCCCTCCATGCATTCACTGACTTCCAAGTAGCTGGTCGCGATGGCCTTGATGCTGGTGCATCAACTGGTGGCTTCACTCAAGTCCTTTTAGAACGCGGGATAGCGCGAGTCTTGGCTGTTGATGTTGGTTACGGACAGTTGGCTTGGCAACTGCGCGGTGACCCGCGCGTGCACCTCATGGAGCGCACCAATGTCCGCACTTTGAGTGCCGATCAGTTGCCATGGTTAGCTTCCGTGGTGGTTGCCGATTTGTCATTTATCTCGCTAAAGGTCGTGCTTCCGGCGCTGGTGGCTTGTTCGACTCCCACTGCCGAGTATTTGTTGATGGTAAAGCCGCAATTCGAAGTTGGTCGTGCTGCCGTTGGCCAAGGGGTGGTTCGCGACCCGCAGTTGCGAGTGGACGCGGTGCGGTCGGTTGCCTTGGGCGCCGCTGATTTGGGATTGCGCGTGCGAGGGATTGCGGCTAGCCCGCTACCTGGCCCAGCCGGAAATGTGGAGTACTTTCTGTGGCTTGAGCACGCCGAACCAGATGATTGGGATAATCAGGATAATGGCATTAGTGCGGCAGGCCTTGATGCCGCGATCCGAACCGCAGTTAAGGAGGGGCCGGCATGAGTGGTTCTGCGACACGGGTGCTCTTAGTCATCAATTCGCGCCGATCGGAGGCGCGTGAAGTTGCAATCCAAGTCGCAGCAGCGCTACAAGCCGAAGGTGTCATAGTCTCGATGGCGACCGATGACCTTGATCAGTGGGAAGCGATTGCTGGGTCAGATATTGCCGCCCCAGAGGTTGATGAGGTTGCGGCTGATGAGCATGCCGGCGACGGGTGCGATGTCGTAGTCGTTCTTGGGGGCGATGGGACTATCTTGCGTGGAGCTGAGCGGGCTCGAGCGTCGGGTGCGCCAATACTTGGTGTCAACTTAGGCCACGTCGGGTTCCTTGCTGAAGCTGAATCTGAAGACGTCAATGCGGTAGTTGACGCGGTAATCAATCATCGGTGGCATGTCGAAGAGCGCATGACGATCGAGGTACTAATCTTGGTTTCCGGTGAACTGGTCGCACAAACTTGGGCACTCAATGAAATTAGTATCGAAAAACTCGTCCGTGAGCGCATGATTGACCTCGTTGTGGAGGTGGACGGTCGACCACTTTCGCACTGGGGGTGTGATGGGGTTGTTGCTGCCACTCCAACCGGCTCCACCGCCTACGCCTTCTCTGCCGGGGGTCCAGTTGTTTGGCCAGAGGTAGCGGCTTTGCTGGTCGTACCCCTGAGCGCGCACGCGCTATTTGCTCGCCCACTGGTGGTTTCGCCGGGCAGTGTTATTGCGTTTGAAATTCAGCCCTATAGCTCAGTTGTGCTGTCGGCAGATGGGCGTCGCATGTTCGATGTGGCGGAAGGGGCGCGAATTGAGGTGCGTCAGCACCCACAACCAGTGTTATTGGCCCGACTTGCCAAAGCACCATTTACAGATCGACTTGTGGCGAAGTTCGATTTGCCAGTTCAAGGCTGGCGAGGCGGCTCCAGGGGTCCTGCGTGATCGAGAGTTTGCGGATTCGCGGGCTGGGAGTCATTGACGATGCAGTGATCACATTTGGCCCGGGCCTAACAGCAATTACAGGTGAGACAGGCGCCGGTAAGACCATGGTGCTAACCGGCTTAAACCTGCTCGCTGGTGGTAAAGCCGATGCCCAAACGGTTCGCCATGGCAGCGACAGGGCCGAAGTGGATGGGCAGTGGTCACTTGCGGAGGCAAAGTCGACCACGGTCCTTATCAGGCTACGAGATGCCGGCGCCCAGATCGACGTTGAGCAGGGAGTGGCCCAAGTGCTGTTGGCTCGAGCTGTTGCCGGTGAGGGTCGAAGCCGTGCATTTGCCGGTGGACGAACAGTCCCGGTCACCTTGTTGCAGGAAGTGGCCGGTGAACTAGTTGCGGTGCACGGCCAATCTGAGCAATTACGCCTACGGCAATCTGGTAAGCAACGCGAACTCTTAGATCGTTTTGCAGGGAGCGCGGTTACCAAATTGCTGGATGAGTACCAAGTTTCTTTTGCTAAGTGGCGCCAACTTCGAGTTGAAGTCCAAGATTTGACCCGGCAGCGGCAATCGCGTGAGCGGGAGGCGGCAATGCTCGCAATTGGTATCGCTGAAATCGAGGCGGTGGCCCCTCTACCGGGCGAGGATCTTGACCTTGATCATCAGTCCGCACGGTTAGCGCATTCGGGTACCTTGCTTGAAGATGTTTTTACCGCACATTCGGCCCTTGTGGGGACCGACGAGGTCGTGAACAGCGGTGCGGACGATATAGATGCAAATGTGCTCTCGGTGTTAGCCGGTGCGACCAAGGCACTTGATCGTGCCGTTGAGGTTGACCCTCAATTGGCGCCCGTGCGAGATCGGTTTCGCGAAATCAGCAGTATCGCTGCGGATGCAGCAGTGACCCTGTCCTCATACGCGACTGAAATCGATGCTGATCCAGCGCGTCAATCTTGGGTGGAGGAGCGTCGAAGTGTGCTTAACACCCTTAAGCGCAGGTACGGCGCGAACGTAGACGAGGTACTCATGTGGTTGGAGCAGGCCAAGGGGACAGTGGCAGAAGTTAGCGGTGATGAAGATCGACTAGTGGCGCTTGGGGAGCAAGAGGCGAACGAACGTTCGGCTGTCACCAAGTTGGCCGGGGATTTGTCTGCGGCCCGTAGAAAGGCTGGGAAACGGTTCTCGAGTGCTGTGACAAATGAACTGCAAGCTTTGGCGATGCCCGATTCGTTAATGGAAGTGAGTGTCGAAACCATTGCAGATCTTGAAGAATTCGGTATTTACGGGGCCGATGAAATCGAATTCTTGCTCCAACCCCATGTTGGGGCGAGCCCGCTTCCTATTGGCAAGGGGGCCTCCGGTGGCGAGCTTTCGCGGGTAATGCTGGCCATCGAAGTGGTGCTGGCCGGGGTTGACCCAGTGCCCACCTTTGTCTTTGATGAGGTAGATGCCGGGATAGGGGGGCGTGCGGCGGTTGAGGTCGGCCGACGGTTAGCCCGGCTCGCTCGGACCGCTCAGGTCATTGTGGTAACCCACTTGCCGCAGGTGGCGGCTTTTGCGGACCAGCATGTAGTTATTGCCAAAAGTGCCGATGGGCTCGTGACCGCGTCTAGCGTGACTTCAGTCATGGGAGAGGACCGAATCAGCGAATTGGTGCGCATGTTGTCCGGCTTAACGAACTCGCAGACCGGGGCTGCCCACGCGGAGGAACTCCTAGCTTTAGCGACCACGGAGCGAGCCGCTAAGTAACCTCCCGCGAGTCAGGTGTACAAGTCGGGCCATAACACTGATAGTCTGATGCCCCGTGAGTTCAGTGAAGCAAACCAAGCATGTCTTCGTCACCGGGGGCGTAGCCTCCTCCCTCGGTAAAGGGCTCACCGCATCAAGTTTGGGCAGCTTACTTTCCGCACGGGGCTTGCGCGTGACAATGCAGAAGTTGGATCCGTATCTAAACGTTGATCCCGGGACGATGAATCCATTTCAGCACGGTGAAGTTTTCGTCACCGATGATGGCGCCGAAACTGATCTCGATATCGGGCACTACGAGCGTTTTCTTGACACTGAACTTCACGGATCGGCGAATGTCACCACCGGTCAGGTCTATTCCACGGTGATAGCCAAAGAGCGGCGCGGAGAGTACCTGGGTGACACCGTCCAAGTTATCCCGCACATCACCAACGAAATTAAGTCTCGTATTCGGCGGATGGCCGGCCCCGATGTAGATGTGGTGATTACCGAAGTGGGCGGCACTGTTGGCGATATTGAATCCCTTCCCTTCTTGGAGGCGGTAAGGCAGGTGCGGCACGAGGTGGGCCGCGACAATGTCTTCTTCTTGCATGTTTCGCTATTGCCGTATATCGGGCCATCGGGTGAGCTAAAAACCAAGCCCACCCAGCACTCGGTCGCTTCTTTGCGCAATATCGGTATCCAGCCCGATGCGATTGTGTTGCGCGCCGATCGACCGGTGCCAGCTGCCATCAAGCGCAAGATTTCTTTGATGTGCGACGTCGATGAGGAAGCGGTGGTCGCGGCGGTTGACGCGCAGAGTATTTATGACATCCCAAAGGTGCTGCATAGTGAAGGGCTTGACGCTTACGTTGTTCGCCGGCTTGACTTGCCATTTCGCGACGTCGATTGGACACGTTGGGATGACCTGTTGCGGCGGGTGCACCACCCAGCCAAGCAGGTGACAATTGGTTTAGTAGGCAAGTATGTGGATCTTCCAGATGCGTATCTGTCGGTTACCGAGGCCATGCGTGCCGGTGGATTCCATAATGATTGCCGGGTAGAGATTCGCTGGGTCACCAGTGATGACTGCGTGACCATGGAAGGTGCCCGAGAGCAACTCGAAGGCTTGGACGCCATCTTGGTGCCCGGTGGTTTTGGGGTTCGCGGAATTGAAGGCAAGCTGGGTGCGCTGCGATACGCACGTGAAACTGGGCTACCAACCCTTGGTATCTGTCTAGGGCTGCAGTGCATGGTGATCGAGTACGCGCGCACAGTTGCGGGCCTTGATGAGGCGAACTCACTTGAGTTTGATGAAACCACGGCGTACCCGGTGGTTTCGACGATGGCTGATCAGCGCGATGTGGTTTCCGGCGAGCGCGATATGGGCGGCACGATGCGCTTGGGCCTTTACCCAGCGAAATTACTTGATGGCTCGCAGGTAGCTAAGACTTACGGACTTCCGTATGTTGATGAAAGACACCGACATCGTTACGAAGTTTCCAATGCCTATCGCCCAACTCTTGAAGAAGCCGGCTTAGTTTTCTCCGGAACGTCGCCAGACGGCCGTCTCGTTGAATTTGTTGAGCTCCCGGCTGAGGTGCACCCATATTACGTAGGCACTCAGGCGCATCCAGAGTTTAGGTCACGTCCCACCAGAGCGCACCCGCTGTTCATCGGGTTGGTCAGTGCTGCGCTTGTTCGTGCTGAAAATCGCACGGCTCAATTCGCAAGATGAACGGTGTCTGCGACGAAGAATGGGCCGGACTCGTTGCAGATGTTTGTGAACCACGCCCAATCGTAAGTTCTGCGAAGCAATTCACGGGTCGGATTTGGTCAGTGCGTACCGACTCCGTGAATTTCGATGGGCAACTCATCGAGCGCGACATCTTGGTTCACCTTGGCGCGGTGGCGATTATTGCAATCGATGATCAAGATCGGGTGCTGTTAATTCGCCAGTATCGGCATCCGGTTGCGATGGCTTTGTTCGAACCACCGGCTGGCCTCCTTGATATTTCAGGTGAATCACCGCAGGTGACCGCGGCCCGTGAACTTGCCGAGGAGTCGGGTTATCAAGCTGCTAGTTGGCAGGTGCTGGTTGATTTTCTAAACAGTCCTGGGGGATCAAGTGAAGCTATCCGGGTCTATCTGGCACGAGGGCTAACGCCTTTGGTTGGTGGCCGCGCACCCACCGGCGAAGCCGAGGAGGCTTATTTGCCAAGGGTATGGGTACCGCTTGAGGCAGCCAAGGACCTCGTTATGACCGGCGCTATTGGTAGCCCCTCGGCGGTCTGCGGAATTCTGGCCGCCTGGGCTGCCAGGGAGTCAGGCTGGACGAACCTACGCCCCGCTAATGGACCGTGGCCGGTGCGCGACCTGCTCCTTGCGCAGGGGCGTGTGCACTCGTCCTAGCCGGGCCATACGATCAGATATGGTGGCATGTCCGTTCCGCCTCCTAGGGAAAGCGTCCGGGGGAATGAATTGGGAGGTACTGTGAAGGTCGGAGTTCCACGTGAGATCAAGACACATGAATATCGAGTTGCGATCACCCCGGCGGGAGTCCAGGAATTAGTTGGGCACGGGCATGAGGTCTATATCGAAGACGATGCTGGCTCGGGTTCGTCGATCACGAATGCGGATTACGTTGCTGCCGGCGCCAAGATTTTGGCGACCGCCGATGAGGTTTGGGCGACCGGCGACCTAATTTTGAAAGTTAAGGAGCCGATCGAAGCTGAGTATCACCAGATCAGGTCCGGTCAAATCTTATTCACGTATCTACATCTGGCTGCCTCACGTGCGTGCACCGATGCGTTGGTCAACGCTGGAGCCACCGCGATTGCCTATGAAACCGTTGAACTACCCGACGGGTCGCTTCCACTACTTGCTCCGATGTCTGAAGTCGCAGGCCGGCTGGCACCTCAGGTTGGTGCCCATTCCCTGATGCGCGCACACGGTGGCCGCGGCATCTTGATGGGTGGTGTCTCGGGTGTACACGCGGCGAAGGTAGTTGTGCTCGGCGCCGGGGTGGCCGGCATGAATGCGGCAGTAATCGCGCTCGGCATGCAAGCCGAAGTTCTTTTACTCGATAAGAATATCGCTCGCTTGCGTCAAGTTGATGCGATTTATCAAGGACACGTGCAAACAATCGCCTCGAACTCATATGAGGTTGAGCGCGCGGTCATTGATGCAGATCTGGTAATCGGGGCGGTACTGGTGCCCGGCGCTAAGGCACCAAAACTGATCAGCAATGAATTGGTATCTCGAATGAAGTCGGGTTCTGTGCTCGTCGACATCGCTATCGATCAAGGCGGATGCTTCGAGGATTCACGCCCGACCACCCACTCTGACCCCACCTACCCGGTTCACAAAAGCGTGTTCTACTGCGTTGCAAATATGCCAGGTGCGGTGCCGTATACCTCTACCTATGCCTTAACGAATGTAACCTTGCCGTACGCGGTGGCACTAGCTGATAAAGGCTGGAAACAAGCCTTGCGTGACGATCATGCATTAGCGCTCGGCCTAAATGTGCACGCTGGCCAAATCACCTACGGTGCCGTTGCGGACTCCTTCGAACTGTCGCGGGTGACACTCGATAAGGTGTTGGCCTGAGTTCCGCGCTCGCATCTGCAATTGATGGCTATCTCGATCACATCACGGTCGAGCGGGGCCTATCGGGCAACACAGTTTCTGCTTACCGGCGTGATCTGGCTCGCTACCAGGGCTGGTGCAGCGCACATAGTTTGACTGAGGTGCAGTCGATCACCGCGAATGATGTCGCAGACTTCGCAGCGTCACTTCGCTCCGAGTCGCAGCTCGGTTCAGCGTTGTCTGCAGCTAGCGCTGCCCGCACCATAGTTTCGGTTCGTGGATTTCATCGCTTTGCGCTGCTTGAAGGTTTAACGCTTGTTGATCCAAGTCGCGATGTGCAGCCCCCGAGTACGTCGCGCAGATTACCTAAAGCACTTGATTACGTCGATGTGGAAAAGTTGATTACCTGTGCGGGGGATTTGGATTCACCGATCGGCCTGAGGGATCGGGCGCTGTTGGAGCTGCTGTATGGCACCGGCGCCCGGATCTCTGAGGCGGTGACCTTGGACATTGATGATATTGATTTGGCGAATCGTACGGTCACGGTAATTGGCAAAGGAGATAAACAGCGCAAGTTGCCACTTGGCGATTATGCGGCCCGAGCGATTGATTCCTATTTGATTAGGGGCCGGACTGTCTTTGCGGTTAAGGGTCGTGGAACCGCACGGGTGTTCTTAAACACAAAAGGTGCCCCGCTTAGTAGACAAAGTGCTTGGGCGGTCTTGAAAGCGAGCGCTGAGCGGGCCGAGCTCAACTCAAAAATCAGTCCGCACACCCTTCGGCACAGCTTCGCAACCCATCTATTAGAAGGTGGCGCCGACGTGCGCGTTGTACAAGAACTTCTTGGGCATGCATCAGTGACGACAACCCAGATTTATACGTTGGTGACCGCAGATACGCTCAAGCAGGTTTATTTGACCAGCCACCCGAGGGCATTATGACAAAAGGTCGAATGCGCGGTGTCCGAGTCCCGCTGATTGTGCTACTTGGTTTCGGGTTGCTTATTGGTGTTGCCGGCTCGGTAATGGCGGTGCCCGAAGCCACCGAGGTACTTGCGACAACAAAACAGGGAGGGGTGATAAACGCAACTCGCTTTGGGCCGACGGGGGCGCCCACCAAGGTGTTGGTAATTGGGCAAATGCACGGCACTGAGCCTGCCGGGCGGGCGGTAGTGCGGAATTTAGCCCACCGGTTGGTGGGTGAGACAAAAATCCCGGCGGATACGGTCATTTGGCTGATCAGCACGATCAATCCAGATGGGGATGCTGCGGGTACGCGCGTAAATGCCTCCGGGGTCGACCTCAACCACAACTTCCCGCAGGACTGGCGTCAGCAGGGGGGTGGCACCTCAAGCTGGTCCGGTCCCAGTGCGGGGAGCGAATCTGAAACTGCGGCCGTGCTGGCGTTCTTGGATCGAATCCAACCCACCGCGGTGCTGTCATTTCATCAGCCCTTTGCGGTTGTCGATATCACCCATGAGGCGAGCCGGGCCGCAGGCCGAAAGTTAGCCACCTGGGTAGGCCTGCCGGCGCGGGTAGTTGGCTGTCCCGGTCCCTGCTACGGCACCTTGACCGGCTGGGTCGATGGCCATCTATCGGCTATCGCGCTAACGGTCGAATTACCCGGCAAGGTCAGCGGTGCGGGGGTTAAGAGATCGGCCACGGCCGTGCTCCGGCTCACCCGGTGGCTGGCCCGGTAGGCTCATGCTAAGTCCGGGAGTTAAAGCTCCCATAGTTAAAGTTCAGGGAGTCAAGGAGAGGGTCAACATGGAAAACGAAGACCCGAACTTTAAACGTGTCGCCCGCGAGATCCCTGAACCACCGATTTTGACTGTGCATGGCCCCGCCCGGGTCATCGCAATGGTGAACCAAAAAGGTGGGGTCGGTAAAACGACTTCTACAGTGAGTTTGGGGGCGGCCTTAGCCGGTTATGACCGCAAAGTGCTGCTCGTGGATTTTGACCCACAGGGTGCGCTCTCGGTGGCGCTGGGCCTGAACCCAAATGAAATGGATTTAACGGTTTACAACCTATTGACGCAAAATGACTGTCATGTCGGTGATGTCATCGTCGCAACCGATGTTGAAAACCTAGACCTGTTGCCAAGCAATATCGATTTATCTGCGGCTGAACTGCAATTGGTGAGCGAGGTAGGGCGCGAGCATGCGCTCGGCAGAGCCTTGGAGCCGATCATGGGAGAGTACGACATAATCCTCATTGACTGCCAACCCTCCCTTGGCCTGTTGACCTTAAATGCATTGACCGCCAGCAGCGGGGTGATAGTACCGATGGAGTGCGAGTACTTCGCCCTGCGCGGGGTGGCTCTGCTCAAGGACACCCTCGACAAAGTCACAGCACGTTTGAATCCGGGCTTGAAAATCATCGGGGTTTTACCAACCATGTATGACCCGCGCACCTTGCACAGCCGCGAGGTGTATCAAACCGTGGTGCAGGCGTTCGGCGACCTAGTTTTCCAGACTATTGTTAATCGCACCATTAAATTCCCAGATTCCGCTGTCGCGGGTGAGCCCATCACCCAGTTCGCTCCGGGTAGTTCCGGCGCCAAGGCCTACGAGCAATTGGCGCGGGAGGTTTTAGCCAGGTGACCGCACCGACTGACACGGTCGAGGCAACAGCCGAGGCAGGCGCCGAAGTTACCGGCGGATTTTTAGTTCGGGTCGGAGACTTCGAGGGCCCATTTGACCTACTGCTTTCGCTTATTTCGAAGCATAAACTCGAAGTTACCGAAATCGCACTCCATGAGGTTACCGATGAGTTTATTGGCTACATTCGCGCTAAGGGCTCAGACTGGGAACTAAATGAAGCCAGTAGTTTTTTGGTTGTTGCCGCCACGCTGCTGGATCTAAAAGCCGCTCGACTTCTCCCCAGCGGTGAGGTTGAAGACGAAGAAGACCTGGCATTACTTGAAGCGCGCGATATTTTGTTTGCGCGTCTTTTGCAGTACCGAGCCTTCAAAGAGATCGCATCCATTTTCACCGAGCGTTTTGATGCGGCAAGCAGGCAAGTGCCTCGCACGGTCGGCCTTGAGCCACACTTCGCCGCAATGCTCCCTGAGGTGCTACTGGGCCTTGGTCCAGGGCAATTCGCTGCACTAGCCGCTAGGGCACTCGTTCCCAAGCCCGTTGAGTCGGTTTCTGTTTCGCATTTGCATCGGCAGCGGGTAAGTGTGCGCGAACAGGCCGAAATTCTGATTGGGCGCTTACGCAGGCACCGCGTTTCAACATTTCGAGCTTTGATTGCCGACTGTGATACGACCTTGTTGATTGTGGCTCGATTCTTGGCGCTCTTGGAGTTGTACTGTGAGACTGTGGTGGCTTTCGAACAAATCACCCCGCTCGGTGACCTAACAATCCGTTGGACGGGTACCGATGACGGCTCGATCGCTCTTACCGATGAGTTTGATGTCGAGCGGTCAATTGACGACGTGCCAGCTGAGCAAGGGACGAAGGTGAGAGTCGATGAGCAATGAGGCCATGACCGAAGTTGACGAAATTGATGAGGATCTCGGGGCGCCGTCAATAGCAGCCGCAATTGAGGCGCTGCTGTTGCTGACCGATGAGCCCATGAGCGTGATGGCATTGGCGGAGGCAATCAAGTGCCCATCTGATGATGTGTGGGAAACAGTTCGTGACCTCGCCAAGCAGTACACCGAGCAGGGCCGTGGATTTGAACTACGTATGGTTGCCGGTGGGTGGCGTTTTTATACCAGAGCTGATTGCGCTCCACTTGTTGAACGTTGGGTACTTGATGGCCAGCAGGCACGCCTAACCCAAGCCTCCCTGGAGACACTCGCGGTCATCGCCTACCGCCAGCCGGTCTCGCGGGGTCGCATCAGTGCCATTCGAGGGGTAAACGTCGATGGTGTCATCCGTACCTTGCTCAGCCGAGGGCTAATTGCCGAAGGCGGCGATCATGGTGAGTCGGGTTCAATCCTTTATGTAACGACAGCGCATTTCCTCGAGCGTCTTGGTATCGCATCCCTTGATGACTTACCGCCGATAGCGGAGCATCTGCCGGATTTGGCAGATCTCGACGACGTACTTGATTCGGTAGCCACAGGCGACTAGTGACACCGAACGAAAAGGAATTGGCCGAACAAGGCTTGCGACTGCAGAAGGTATTGGCACAAGCCGGCCTCGGTAGTAGGCGCGCCTGTGAAGAACTCATCGCATCTGGACGAGTTGAGGTAGACGGCCAAATAGTCGTTGAGCAAGGCACGAGGGTTGATCCAAATTCTGCGGTTGTTCGGGTCGATGGGCAACGGGTGCCGACCGCCCCGGACACAGTGGTGCTGGTTTTCAATAAGCCAAAGGGTGTTGTTTCCACAATGGCCGATGATCACGGCCGCAAATGTGTGGGCGACTATGTAGCCGAGCGCCCCGAGCGCCTATTTCATGTCGGGCGACTTGATGCCGAAACCGAGGGCCTGCTAATAATCACAAATGATGGACAATTGGCCCAGCACCTTGGTCACCCCGCACATGAGGTGGCTAAAACGTATGTCGCGACCGTGGCCGGTGTCGTTGAACGCGATGGTTTACGCGCGCTGCGGGTGGGCGTTGAACTTGAAGATGGCATAGCAGCGTGCGACACAGCGCGGATTATCCAGTCACTTCCGGATCGAACTTTGGTCGAATTGGTGATTCATCAAGGCCGAAATCGCATCGTTCGACGCATGTTTGATGCGATCGGGCATCCGGTACTGGCGCTGGTCCGTACCCGCGTGGGGCCGGTATCCCTTGGCCAGCAACGCCCAGGGGCCCTTCGCGAACTTGAGGGCACCGAACTGCACTCTTTGTATACCCAGGCGGGTCTGTAGGCTGTGCCAATGCGTGGAGTTAGAGGTGCGGTCTGTTTACAAGCGGATGATCCAGCGGAGATGCGCGAGGCGGTCTCTGAGTTACTCGGCGCGATGCTTGAACGTAACCAGATAACTGCCGAAGATGTAGTTAGTTTGATCTTGACTGCCACCCCGGATTTGGTTTCCGCCTTTCCGGCAGCTGGTGCCCGCGACTTCGGCTTCGTGGATGTGCCGTTGTTGTGCGCCCAAGAAATCAACGTAGAAGGGGCGCTCGCCCGGGTAGTACGTGTACTAATGCACATCGACAGCGACCGCGACCGCAGCAGCATCGACCACGTATACCTGCGCGGGGCTGAAGTGCTCCGGCAGGATCTACAGCCGTGAACTCAGATCGAGGGACCGCTGTTATGGGTCCCGTACTTGTCATCGGCACGGGATTGATAGGTACCTCAATCGCTCTTGCGCTGCGCCGCGAAAATGTCGAGGTGTATTTGGAAGACACCGATCCGCTCCAAGTAGGCACGGCTGAAGGCCTTGGCGCCGGTTTACAATTTTCGGCAGGCCTGCTCCCGCGCCTTGTGGTTGTGGCAGTGCCACCGCGTCACGCGGGGTCAGTATTGGCACAAGCTTCACTGCGATTTCCGGAAGCAACTCTCACGGATGTGACTTCGGTAAAAGCGCAAGTGCTAAACGATGCGATAGCCGAAGGCGCCGATCCGAGTCGGTTGATCGGGGGGCACCCGATGGCCGGCCGTGAGATCTCGGGTGCAGCTGGCGCTCGGGTTGACCTACTTGATGACCGGCTCTGGGTTTTGACTCCAGCCGAAAGTTGCTCGGTTGAACATCTGCGTCAGGTATACCAACTGGTGTCAACATGTGGGGCATATGCGGTTGAAATGACCCCGGATGAACATGATCGCGCGGTGGCATTGGTATCGCATGCTCCGCAACTACTCTCGAGTATTTTGGCCGGGCAATTGACAGATGCGAGTGCAGATTACGTGCGCATCGCTGGTCAGGGATTGCGGGATATGACGCGAATTGCAGATTCAGACAGTCTGCTTTGGACCGATATTCTAAGTGTCAACGCCAAGCAAGTTGCCGCAGTGTTGTCGAGTGTGGTTAGCGATCTAACTGCCACACTTACGGCCTTGCAGGCGATCGCGGCCGGCGACGCTACGCAATGTGCGAAGGTCAGCACCACCTTACAAGCAGGCGCTGCGGGCCGCTCACGAATCCCAGGCAAGCACGGTGCGGCACAAATTGAAATTACGATCGTGGGTGTGATGCTTGCCGATAAACCAGGTGAGTTGGCGCGACTATTTGCGGCTGCTGGCGAATCAAATGTGAACCTCGAAGATGTTCGAATTGAACATGTATTAGGCCGGCCAAGTGGTTTGGTCGAGATATCGGTGCGGCCAGACAGCGCCGAGACCCTGTCTGCAGCCTTGCGGGAGCGGAACTTTGATGTCCGCATCTAATGGTCTTGTAATTGCGGTTGATGGCCCGGCGGGCTCGGGTAAGTCAAGTGTTTGTCGGGGTGTGGCAGCTGAGCTAGGTATGCGGTATCTCGACACCGGTGCGATGTACCGAGCGATGACAGTGGCGGTATTAGCCGCAGGTGTTGATTTGAGTGACGAAGCCGCGGTAATGGCCGTGGCTGAGCAAACTGTTATTACGAGCCGTACCGATCCAAGTGACCCCGGAATCTGGCTAGGAGTCGAAGACGTTGCTGACTCCATTCGTGGTTCGGATGTGACCGCGGGCGTCAGTGCAGTTAGCGCGGTACCTGGAGTGCGGCATCGACTCGTTGGGATTCAGCGGTCGCAGGTGCAGGCCGCGCGCGATGCGGGAATTGGCATAGTAGTAGAAGGACGCGATATCGGAACCGTAGTTTTGCCAGATGCGGACCTCAAGGTGTTTCTCATTGCCGATCCAGCCGTGCGAGCTCACCGCCGCGCCTTGGAGAGTAGCCCTGGCCGGCCGCCGGAGCAAGAATCAGTAGCCGCGACCCATAAAGCTCTCCTTGAACGCGATGCCTACGACTCCGGGCGCGAGATCTCACCACTTGTCCAAGCACCTGACGCACAAGTCGTAGACGCCACCCACTTCACGCTAGCAGAGGTTATTGAGCAGGTTTGTGCCCTTGCTGCGGGTGTGCAGCGGTGAGTGGCCGCGACTTAACGCAATTAGCCGGACGCGCAGCTCACTCGCGAAACATCGGCGCTTTGCTAATGCGGGCCGCCTATCGCCTTGAGGTGCACGGTCAACACCAGGTGCCGACTCATGGGCCGGTACTGCTCGTTGCCCCTGACCTAAATTTGGTGTCAGCTCGAATTGTTGCTTCCATGGCTAACCGGCCGATCCACACGTTTGCCCCCAAGGCGCTGCCAGCACTTGGTGATATTCCGGTGGTTTCACCCGGTATCACCGCGGCCCGGTGGGCCCTTGAACTGCTGGCAGCGGGTGCTGCGATCATGGTCACCTCAGATGTTCCACCCTTGGGATATTTATTGGCGCAGGGGCCGGTCCCGATCATTTCGGTAGTGGTTATCGAAGGGTCGGGGAAGGTGGCGAACCACCCACCCCGGTTGCGCTCCAAAATCGAGGTGTACTTCAGCGCACCGCGCACGATCGAAGTTCAAGCGGGTGTATTCGGCTCGGCTGATCCGTGCGCACTTCGGGTGGTGCGAGGCTTAGGCGAGAGGGTGCGTCAACTGGCGGCCGACGCTCGAACTGAAAGTTGCAGGCGAAGTGGTCGGCCGGTAACTGGAAAGGTGCACCAGTGAGCGACGAATGGGTTGCGGTAGGCGACGACGATGAGGCGCAGTTCGAACTAGGTGCTACCAATGGTGCCGACGATGGTGCCGACGATTTAGCCCTGGCGGCTGCCCTAACGGCCGCACGTGGTGAATTCGGTGACTTCGACAGTGCCTTGGCGGAGCTCACCCAACCCGGCGAGGGTGAACCGGGGCTGCCGGTACTCGCCGTTGTTGGACGGCCCAATGTTGGCAAGTCGACCTTGGTCAATCGAATAATTGGCCGCCGTGAAGCCGTCGTCGAAGATGTACCCGGTGTTACCCGCGACCGCGTGACATATGAAGCTGAGTGGAATAGCAAGCGATTTATGGTAATCGATACTGGCGGCTGGGATTTGAAGGTACGTGGGTTGCAAGCGCAAATTGCTGCTCAGGCGGAGCGTGCGGTAAGTGATGCAGACGCGGTGGTGTTCGTGGTGGACGCCCGAGTTGGCGCCACCGATACCGATGAAGCTGTAGTTAAGGTGCTTCGCAGGTCAGGCAAGCCGGTGTTGCTCGTAGCAAACAAGGTTGATGATCGGGCGACCGAAATCGAGGCAACGAAACTGTGGTCACTGGGCCTAGGCGAGCCACTCCCGGTGTCAGCATTACATGGACACGGTGCCGGTGACCTAATGGACGACATTGTCAAGATGCTGCCGGAAGTGGGGCAAGGCACTTCACGTGAAGGTGGGCCTCGTCGCGTAGCACTTCTTGGCCGGCCCAATGTCGGAAAATCTTCCCTGCTAAACGCGCTGGCCGGCTCCGAACGTGTGGTTGTCGACGATGTGGCAGGTACCACGGTTGACCCGGTTGATGAGCTGATCGCCCTCGATGACCGCCTGTGGTGGTTCGTTGATACCGCTGGAATTCGGCGCCGGTCAAAGGACGCAAGCGGTCACGAGTACTACGCCACCCTTCGCACCCAAGGTGCCCTAGATCGGGCGGAAGTTGCGATTGTCTTGATTGACGCGTCGACGGTGCTTAGCGAACAAGATGTGCGGATCATTTCTATGGTTAATGAATCCGGCCGAGCGCTAGTGCTGGCTTTCAATAAGTGGGATCTAAGTGATGAGGATCGCCGGATCTACCTTGAGCGGGAGATCGACCGCGACCTCGCACAGGTCACTTGGGCTCCAAGGGTTAATATCTCGGCCCGGACCAAGCGTCACATTGACCGCTTGACCCCAGCATTAGAGGCGGCGCTTGCGGGCTGGGAAACTAGGATCTCTACGGGTCGGCTAAATCAGTTCTTTACAGAATTGACCCAAGCCCACCCACACCCACTTCGTGGCGGTAAGCAGCCGCGAATCTTGTTTGCTGCTCAAGTATCCGTTGGCCCGCCGACCTTTGCTCTGTTCACTACCGGGTTCCTAGAAGCCGGCTACCGGCGTTTTATTGAGCGACGCCTGCGTGAGGACTTCGGATTTGTTGGTACCCCAATTCGCATTGTGATGCGGGTGCGGGAGAAACGATCCCGTCGATGAAGTTGACAGGCCTGCGCCTGTAGAGTTCGGCTGCCACGGGCTGTGGCGCAGTTTGGTAGCGCGTCCGGCTGGGGGCCGGAAGGCCGCAGGTTCAAGTCCTGTCAGCCCGACTCAAGGTGTTTAAGCGACCTGCACCAAGATGCTCAGGATCAGGCAGCCCGTGGCTATCCACCACATGAGCGCCCCGATGGCCACAACACGCAGCGGTGCGCGGTATTCGCCGGCGGCATAGTGCAAAGTGTGCTTGGCAATAGTTGCGAGCGGGGTGGCGTCTCGGCGGGCATCACCGGATGGGTCGCGCTGCGACCAGTAGGCGCGCTCGTTGGACATCCCTAAAAGGATGAAAGCAGCAGCAAAAATCGCCAGCACAATCGCGAAGATGAGTAAAGTCAGGGCTGCCATGGACATCTGCGCACCCTATTGTGTCGAGGGCCAACCGGTAAAAGTGCCGGTAGAATTTCGGATAACGAGTTTAGGTTCGAGTCCGATATGGACAGGTGGTCGGCTCGGGTCCTTGATTCGTTGAAACAGCAAGGCGGCGGCGTTTTCTCCCATGCCGGCAAGCGGCTGCGCGATAGTGGTGAGGCTTATTGAGCGAAGTGCACCCAATGCCATACCGTCGTAGCCAATTACCGAAATATCTTTTGGAACCCTAAGCCCTTGTTCAGCCACCGCCGCAAGCGCGCCGACAGCGGCAAGATCATTCGCAACAAATAGCGCACTGTGCCTGATACTTGAGTCCAGTGCGGCTCGAGTGCCGCCGTAGCCACCTTCGTCGGTGAAGGCCCCTTCGTAACAAGAAATATTCGCGGCAAGCCCAAAGTCGGTCATCGCATCTTGGTAGCCAGACTTGCGCATGAGGGCAACTTGATTGTCGCCGCCGGTGATGTGTGCAATATATCGATGGCCAAGTGAATGTAGAAACTCAACGGCCATGCGCGAGCCGGCGACGTCGTCATTGCTGATCGAATCTAGGCCAGCGACATGACGCTCCGACCGCGTGATGATTACGGTCGGACACTCGCCATTGGTGGCTTCTTGGACACCAGCCGGCATGCGCTGCCCGATGATTATGAGCCCCTCGACTTGGAACTCAAGCAGCTTCTCGATTGCACCTTGCTCAAGAGATGGATCTTCGCTTCCGGTAACAAGCATGGTGTGATACCCGCTGGCTCTGACCTGGCGTTGTACGCCAGCTATGACTTCGGCTGAGATTGGGTTGTGTAGATCTTGAACAAGTACTCCGATGGTGTGACTACGGCGGTCGACAAGACTGCGCGCTGCGGCATTGGGCCGGTATCCGAGATCGTTAGCTGCTGCCCGAATCGCCGCAAGACTGGCCGGGGACACTCGATCAGACTCGCGCATCGCGAGCGAGACCAAAGATTTAGAAACACCTGCCAGTGCTGCGACATCCTTGATCGTCGGTCTTGAGGTGGCCACGCTTAGTTGATTTCATCGAGGTTGACCGCTCTGCCATGCCGGGCTGACAGAGCCGCAGCCATGGCAATAGCCACCGGTGCCCGTCCATCGGCACCAGAAACCGGTGACGGCCCACCATGCAGGGCGTAGTTGGTAAAGGCCAGCCATTCATTTCGAAATGACTGCTCGTACCTCTCCAGGAAGAAATATGGTAATGCGGAAAGTTGCGAGGACTCCTCCCGGTAGATCTGCGCATAATTGACCCGCTGATTATCAGATATCGCCATCCCGGCAGTGCCAAATACTTCTACCCGTTGGTCGTATCCATATACGGCCTTTCGGCTGGCATCGATGGTGGTGATTGCGCCACTTGCGTGTGTCAGTACTGCAACCGCAGTATCGAAGTCACCGGCTTCACGAATTCCAATGTCAAATAGTGCAGCTCCTTGCGCCCAGACCTGCACCACGGGGGAGCCAATGATGAAGCTAGCCATATCGAAATCATGAATGAGCATGTCAGCCCAAATGCCACCACTGACTTGGATGTACTCAATTGGTGGTGGGGCCGGATCGCGGCTGGTGATGCGGGCGATGGTGAGTTGACCGAGTTCACCAGCGCGAGCTGCTTGCTGGATCGCAGCGTGCCCTGGGTCGAACCTGCGATTGAACCCAACCATGAAAGGCACCCTGGCAGCCTCGGTGGCGGCTATCGCGGCGTCGACATCGGTAAGTGACATGCTGATCGGCTTTTCGCAGAAGACGGCTTTACCGGCAGCAGCAGCTTTGATGATTAACTCACTGTGCGTGGGTGTCGCAGTACATATCGCTAGCGCATCTACATCAGGGGAGGCGAGCAATTCGTCGATGCTGTGGGCGGCGACAACGCCAAACTCGGCAGCGACCGCACCCGCGGAATCGGCGGAGATGTCGTAGATACCGGCTAGGTACGCATTTGGTAGTTGCTCGGCGATGATGCGCGCATGCATCCGGCCAATTCGACCCACGCCGACAACCGCGATCCCGAGCTGCCTTGATGCCTTCATCCTGCCAACCTCCAGCCGCGTGCTTGCGTTCGACTCCACATTGTGGCACGCTTCATTGGAGCGTTCCAATCTAGGGGAAATCGATGCCAGATTTGATGTCAAGAGTCGCGTCCGCCCCGATCTCCTGGGGGATTTGTGAGGTGCCGGGCTGGGGCGCGATGCTGCCTACCGATCGGGTTTTGGGGGAGATGGCCAGTCTGGGCCTGCCGGCCACCGAACTAGGTGCTCCTGGGTTCTTGGCTACCTCCCCGGAGGCGGTTAAAGCCGAACTTGCCGAGTTCGACATGGCGCTAATCGGCGGATTCACCCCTATCGTCTTACACGATCGGCGCAGTCGTGCCGCGACTATTGCCACGGCCACGGCAACTGCGACCTTGTTTGAACGTGCGGGGGCGACGGAGTTCATCCCAGCTGTCGTCATGGACGAGGGTTGGTCGGTACCCCGCGAACTTGATGCCGATGAGATGAACCACCTGATCGAAATGTTGGGCATTATCGATGAGATCTGTGCCGAGCATGGGCTGCAACAGGTTTTGCACCCGCATGTGCAAACGCTGGTCGAGTCTGCGAGTGATGTGCAGCGGGTTCTTGACCACTGCGGAGTGAAGTGGTGCCTTGATACCGGGCACCTTGCGATTGGTGGAGTTGACCCAGTCGCATTCGCGTGCGAGTCGGCTGATCGCGTTGGTCATGTGCACCTAAAGGACGTGAACATGTCGATGGCTGCTCCGATTCTAAGTCATGAAATGCCGATCATGGCTGGTGTGCGACAGACAAATGACGAAGCCGGCCCAATTACCTCGATGGCACAGTCTTTGGCCTACCCGCGTGATGTGGTCGCACCACGAGTAGATCGAAAGTAGGCCCGTTATGCCTATGGATCTCATCACTGTTGGTCGAATAAGTGTTGACCTCTATGCGCAGGAGGCAAATCATTCGTTTGCTGACCCACAGACTTTTATAAAGTCAATTGGGGGGAGTCCGACGAATGTCGCAGTCGCGGCAGCTCGACTGGGGCTATCGGCGGCTGTTGTCACGAAAGTAGGCGGCGATCTGCTGGGCCCGTATGTGCTGGAAAAGCTCGCAAGTTTTGGGGTTGATACCTCCTATGTCGGGCTTGAGCCAACTGGTCAGACACCGGTAGTTCTTGCGTCCCTTGACCCACCCGCGGATCCGTCCATAATCTTTTACCGAGGCACTGCGGCTCCCGATACCTCGATCCACAGTGCCGATGTTCCGCCCACGGAAATTCACGAAGCTAGGGCCTTATGGATCAGTGCATGTGCGCTAGCAACGGGCGCCACCGCCGCCGCCTGCTTTGAATGGTTAGAGCTACGAGGTCGAAAGGTGCATACCTTCATTGATTTGGATTACCGGGCTAGCCTTTGGTCTGATGCGGGATCGGCGTGTGCTGCTGCGCAGCGGGCAATAGAACTGTCGACCGTCGTGGTCGGGAATATCGCAGAGTGTGAGATGGCAATCGGGCAAACGGTTCCGGAGATAATTGCTGATGAACTACTTGCTCGAGGTGTCACCTTGGCATGCATAAAACTGGGTGGCGACGGAGTCTTACTAGCCACTGCGACGGAGCGGGTGCGAATCAAACCGTTGCAGATTCAATTGGTCTGCGGGCTCGGAGCGGGGGATGCATTTGGCGGCGCCTTGGTATACGGGCTACTTTCTGGCCTTGAGCTGCCCGCTATCGGTGAATTTGCGAATGGCGCTGGAGCCTATGTGGCCGCGCGATTGATGTGTGCTGACTCCATGCCCGATCTCGTAACATTAGCCGACTTCATCTCAGTGCATAGAAAAGGAGCACCCGCGTGAGCCAACTACAACTGCCCGCCTACCTTGAGTTGGTCCAAACTCGGGTACGTGAGCCACGGGCATTGCAGCGAGCCCTTAGCGGTCGCGCCCGAAGGACTATTGCTGGGGCAGATGGCCGACTCCTGTTACTTGCTGCCGATCACACGGCCCGCGGCATGCTGGCGGCGGGTGGTGATCCACTTGCGATTGCCGACCGATTCACCCTCCTTGACCGACTAATGCGAGGGCTGGCGGTTTCTGGAGTCGACGGGGTGATGGCGAGCGCCGATATCCTTGAGGAACTTGCATTCTTGGGCGCCCTCGAGGGCAAACTTGCTATCGGCACGATGAATCGCGGTGGCATCATCGGTGCCAAGTGGGAACTTGACGACCGCCTGACCGCATATGACGTCACGCATGTTGCAGCTATGGGGCTGGACGGCGGAAAGACCTTGTTGCGGATCGAGGACACCGACCTAGGGCTGCCGCCAACACTTGAGTTAGTTGCCCGAATTACGACCGAATTGGCCGATCTTGGCCTGATGTCATTAATTGAGCCGCTGCCATATTTAAAGAATGCACAAGGTGACGCGTTCTTAGATCCATCCGAGGAGAGATTGATCAAGGTGGTCGCAATTGCTTCAGGTTTGGGCTCCAGCTCGGCATTTACCTGGCTCAAGATCCCGGCAACGGCCCATCCTGAAAAAGTGGCAGCAACCACCAGTTGCCCGATATTGCTGCTGGGTGGTGACCCCGGTGCCAACTGGGAGCAAGTATTCGCCAGTTGGGAGGCCGCACTAGTTGTGCCAAATGTAGTTGGGCTTGTGCCGGGCCGGGCCTTGCTCTACCCAACATCCCAAAGCGTCGAGAAAGTCGTCGATCGCGCGGTTCGCTTGGTGCACGGGGGCCAGCGATGAGTTGGCATCGCCCGGCAGGTGCACTGGTGACCCCAAAGTCTTTGGTGAGTGTTGATCCACTGGTAGCGGGCTGGACCTATAGCGGGATTGAAGTATTCGAGGTCACTGAGGCTTTGCCATTCACTCAGTTGATGGAAGGTATCGAAGGGGTGCTCGTGCCACTTTCTGCGACCGACCTTGTTGTGATGATTGACGAAGTCACCTACCCGATGACCGGGCGCATCGGAGTTTTCGACGCGGTCAGTGATTGGCTGTATGTGCCGCTCGGTTCAAAGCTTACGGTTTCAGCTGCATCAGGTGAAGTCGCGCTCTGCACTGCACGCGCAACGCATATTCAACCAGCCCACTACACCAAGGCGGAGGACGTCGTGGTTGAAGTTCGCGGTGCTGGTCGGGCCACCCGTCAGGTAACCAATATCGCAACGCCTGAATCATTTGCTGGCGCTGACAAAATCAATGTGTGCGAGGTGCTCACCCCGGGTGGCAATTGGTCGTCGTGGCCTCCCCATCGCCATGATGGTGTCACCGACTGCCCAACCAATAACGAGGAAATCTACTATTTCCGAATTGGTAAACAAGATTCAGCACATGGTGAGCCCACCGGGCAGGGCTTCTTTCATGTCTACACGGTCGATGGCAGAGTTGATGAGTCCGTCACCATCCACGACGGCGATGTTTATTTAGTCCCGCAGGGGTATCACGGTCCAACTATTGCACCGCCTGAATACCCGATGTACTTCCTCAATGTCTTAGCCGGCCCGGCGGCGGAGCGAGCAATGAGTTTTTGCGATGATCCCGCCCACCATTGGATACGAGCAGATTGGCAGTCACAGGAGTTAGATTCGCGCTGCCCGGTCACCTCGGCGATCGGCAAGGTGCGGCGATGAATAAACTTCGCATCGCTGCGCACGCAGTGAAAGTTCAATCATTGGACGAACTTGCAACCGCGTAAGCGACGGCACGCGCCAATGACCGCACCAGCGTGATTGTCCTCGACGCGCGTGAAAGTGACTGAACTGCCGGTGGAGCTTTCTGGCAGGTTGGGGTTCCGGCGACCAGCGAGTTGGACGAAGTACGTTTGGCTCGGGCGGAGATGGACGCCGGCTTATTGGCTCAGCGCCAAGTTTGAAGTTTAGTCTGCGGTCAGCAGGTAACGCAGGAAGATCGAACCGCTTTCAGTAATTAGCTGCTCAGGCTTCGCAGTTATCGGTGGTATCAGTTGCCTATCTGCCAGATGTTGAGTCGAGCCGACCAGCACCGGGCTGATTGTTAGCAGTAGTTCATTAAGGAGTTTCGCCTGAAGCAATCCGGTGAGCAGGGTGGGTCCGCCCTCGCAGTGAATCCGAGCTAAGCCAAGGTTGGCGAGAACTTTGACGATTTGGTGCAGGTCCACGACTTCCGATCCGCAGGCGATCAGGTCGACTCGTTCGCTCAGGCCATCTGGTGCCCGGTCGATGGCGGCCTGCGAAGTGAGGATCATCGACCTTGGGGCATCGGCAGTGGCCTGGGTGAACATGGCCAGCCCCGCTGGCAAGTCCAAACTAATGGAAACAATGGCAAATGGCACAGCTGCTGGACCGTAATTTTCGGCGCGGATGGTACTAGCACCGACCAATATGACGTCGGCATCACGGCGAAGTAATCCGAGCAGGGCTCGATCGGCGGGGGAGGAAATCGACTTAGAAAGGCCATCGGGACCGGTCACCGACCCGTCCAAACTCATCACCATATTGGCCCGGACCCATGAACGATTCTGGCTCGGGGGCCAGGGGTAGGCCGCGGCCAGGTCTGGCTCCGAAAGCTCAATAATCGGCGCTGGCCACACTCTTTTCACCCGGTCATCGTCGCATGGTCGAGTTATGTGGTTTGCTATGCCCATGGAGATGACCGGAATAATCTCAGGACTTTTCGCAGGTATCATCATTGGGCTCATAGCTCGGCTGTTGGTGCCGACGATGCAATCGATCGGCTGCATTGTGACGATCATCATCGGTGTGCTTGGCGCATTCCTTGGTCTGGCGGCAGCCACTGCGTTCGGCTATGGAAATTCATGGTTGCTAGTCTTCATCACTCAGATTTTCATCGCGACCATTTTGGTGGCGATCGTGGCAGCGCTGTTCCGCCGCAGCAACTCTGGATAGTCCATAATTAGATCTCAACCCAATATCAAGCAGGAGGATTACAATCATGGGTTGACTACTTCGCACGGTCGCAGTTGTAGGTGCAGCCAAGGCCACAGCCCATGCTGTTGATGATCGCCATGACGCCAAGCAAGCAGCAGCGGCTGATGCAGCAGCACCTGCGGCACCTGCTGCTCCGGCCGTCGCACCAAGTGATGACATCGTCACGCAGTTGACGAAGCTTGGTGAGCTCAAGGGTGCTGGCGTCCTGAGCGAAGCTGAGTTCGAAGCAGCCAAGGCGAAACTGCTGGGCTAATCCCGACACTAGGTGTTGGATTTTCAAGGCCGCGGGGTTCTTGTCACCGGCGCAGGCGCCCTTGACGGTATTGGTTTTGCCACCGCGCAGTTGCTGGTGGAGCACGGGGCAGCGGTTTTTTTTGGTTTCACTTGGTAACCGAGCGATTGCTCGTGCCAGGGAGTTAACCGCGGCAGGTTATGTGGCGTTCGGGGCCAGTTGTGACCTAACCGATCCAGCCGCGGTCTCAGATCTCATGAGTGAGGTCGCAGCACGGCTGCCAACCTTGCATGTACTCATTAATAATTCGGGCATGACCAGCACAACTGGTGATTCAGCGCGGGAGTCCGGGGCGATCGACGACCTCGATTTCACGGGTTGGCAGGCTGGTATGGCTCGTAACCTCGATTCAGCTTTCCTGGTTACGAAGGCGGCGTTGCCGGCCCTACGCGCCAGTGGGTCCGGGCGTATCGTCATGGTCGCCAGCGTGACCGGCCCGGTGATGGCAATGGGTGGCCAAGTCACCTATTCGGCCGCCAAGGCCGCCATGGTCGGCCTAGCCCGCGCTATTGCAATTGACGAAGCCGGCCATGGGCTAACAGCAAATGCGGTCGCGCCGGGCTGGATCACCACCGGCTCCCAAACCCCTTATGAGTATGAACAGGGGCTGCGCACCCCCATGGGCAGGTCCGCGAGCCCGGTGGAAGTCGCGTCGGCTATCGCCTGGCTGGCATCCCCGGGCGCCTCCTATGTGACCGGCCAATGCCTAGTCATT
>SHUQ01000014.1 GCA_009694585.1 Candidatus Nanopelagicales bacterium
TACTAAGGAATTCACTTTACGACACCCTTTCACCGGATCCGCCATGCGCACGGGCAGCGACCACAGTCGTAAGGTTGAATCGGCACAGCAGAATTTCACCCCCAAGACACTAATTCCCCACGCCATACTCAAGCCGAGATCGGAGTCACGCATGCAGCAAGAGAGGGGCGTCGCCGATCAACTGGATGAACTCGTGGCTGCCGTGGCGGCCAACCCCTCGATTGCAGCGAAGCGTTCCATCGGGATGGTGAGTGAGGCGATCGGGCCATCTGGATTCCTTGAGGGGCCGGGAGACGACGGTGCTGCAGTGAACATGGGCGGAACCACCGCCATCGTCTGCGGCGAGGCGCTCTGGCCGCCGTTCGTTAAGGCAGATCCGCGAGGCGCTGGGATCGCCGCAATTCTCGCCAATGTCAACGACGTCGCGGCAATGGGGGCGATCCCCGACGCCATCGTCGACACGATCGTGGCAGATCAGTCAGTCGCGCGCGAGGTCCTTGATGGAATGCACTACGCCGCGGACCTCTATCGGGTACCCATCGTCGGCGGCCACCTGACCATCACCGAGGGACCGCCGTCGGTTTCAGCCTTCGCCCTCGGGCACGCCGAGAGGGTTCTGTCAACGACCAACGTGGCTGCCGGCCAGGACCTCGTCGTAGCCGCATGCATAGACGGCGTGATGCGAGACGACTTTCCCTTCTTCGCATCATTTGCCGAACGCGGGGGCCGTCTTGGCGACGACGTCCGCCTGCTCGCCCAGATCGCAGAATCAGGCTTGGCGGCATCGGCAAAGGACATCAGCATGGCCGGTCTATTCGGCTCGCTGGCGATGCTGCTCGAGTGGGGCTCTTTCGGAGCAGAAATCGACCTCGAGGTCCTCCCGACCCCGCCCGCGATATCACTTGCCCGCTGGTGCAACTGCTTCCCCTGCTTCGGATTCCTCCTAACCTGCGATACCGCGACGACCGAGTCCTGCATCGGCGTGTTCCTCAGGGCCGGACTCGCCGCGGCTCGGGTGGGAGCTATAAACTCCACGGGCGTCATCACAGTCACCGCGGGATCTCAGTCCCGAGTCGTCCTGGATCTTCGCACCACAACCGTGACCGGGTTGACTCGGCTGGCATAGTCAGAGAGCAATCATGCCCCCGCGAGTGGGTGATTCGCCCCCGTTTGTCAACAAAAGCGAAGCTTCGGGTAAAGAAATCTCATCAAGGTGATTGACGCCCCAGCACCACCTTCACCATCATCCTTTTCTGGTGGTTAATCGCGTTCCTCAACATCACCTTGACGACCTACGGCAAGATGAAGCCCAAGGTGCTCGGCATTATCCTCATGATCACCGCCATCTTCACCTTCTTCCTCATCCCGGGGCTCCTAGTCCTCGGCCTAGTAATTCCATAGCCCCGAACGTGCGGGTCGAATTCCGCATACGATTCGACCCGCACGAGCCATGAGTTCATCGGAGTCCCAATGGAAGCCAAACAGCCAACTCCGCCGTTCGATCGCCAGACTGCGGCCCAGAAAGTGCGCATGGCAAAGGACGCCTGGAATTCGCGTGACCCTGATCGGGTCGTGCAGGTGTACACCGAGGACACCGTTTGGCGAAACCGGGCGGAGTTCCCGCGCGGACGAGTGGCATGACGACACCAGCCAGTGGTTTCGCAGTTACGGGAACGAGAACTGGGAGTTCAACGATCTCCCCATCGCGGCTGAGGACCGTGCCTTTCATTGGCCCCTTGGCCGACGCCCCGACGAGCATCCGGGATTGAGCGAACTCGGACTTTGAGATAAGTGCTACCGGCTGAAGCCTTCGATGAGGGCGCTGCCGACTGGTGGATACATCAATCCGGGGAGCCGTCTTTGCGGAATGTGGTCAATGAGAGGTATTTGGACTCGGCCAGATTTTCGATGGGCACCATGCCCAGCATTATCGCGTAGTTAGGTAACGCCTCTGTAGCTCAGTGGTAGAGCAACCGCCTTGTAAGCGGTAGGTCGTCAGTTCAATCCTGACCGGAGGCTCCATTCCATCCCCTTTGCCCGCCTCTGCGCCGGTAACATAGGTATCAATTATTGGCCAGGCCACCACCCATCCGGAGGATGTACATGCCCGCAGATATTGACATCGCCCAAGCAGCGACGATGCGCCACATCACCGAAATCGCCGCGGGCCTTGGGATACCGGATGAATTTGTCGAACCCTATGGTCGCTACAAAGCCAAGATCTCACTCGAGTATCTAGATTCGCTTCCGGTTAATCCAGAGGCAAAGTTGATCTTGGTAACGGCGATTAGCCCAACGCCTGCGGGCGAAGGTAAAACCACCACCAGCGTTGGTCTCGGCGATGGTTTACAGGCAATTGGCAAGCGCGCCATGATCTGCTTGCGAGAGCCATCCCTCGGCCCGGTATTTGGGATGAAGGGCGGAGCAGCTGGCGGTGGCTACGCGCAGATCGTGCCGATGGAAGACATCAATTTGCATTTCACCGGAGACTTCAACGCCATCGCGTTAGCGCACAACCTGCTGGCCGCATTGATTGACAATCACATCCACCATGGCAATGAACTTGATATTGACGTGCGACGGGTGGCCTGGAAGCGGGTCATCGACATGAATGATCGGGCTCTTCGTGACATCACGGTCGCCCTCGGCGGCCCAAATAATGGGTTTCCGCGCTCCGACGGATTCGATATCGTCGTTTCCTCGGAGATCATGGCGATCTTTTGTTTGGCTTCCTCACTTGCGGATTTACGCAGGCGCATCGGCAATATCGTCATCGGCTATAACCGCGCCAAGGAGCCGATCTTGGCTTCGCAATTGAATGCACCCGGGGCAATGACGGTGCTACTGAAAGATGCATTTCAACCCAACCTCGTGCAGACCCTGGAGAGCACCCCGGCATTTGTGCACGGCGGTCCATTTGCAAATATCGCCCATGGGTGCAACAGCGTCGTTGCAACTACCGCTGCCTTGAAACTTGCCGACTATGTGGTCACCGAAGCTGGGTTTGGAGCTGACCTAGGCGCCGAGAAATTCGTTGACATCAAATGCCGCAAGTCCGGTTTGCGCCCGTCGGCTGCGGTAATCGTTGCCACCGTTAGAGCTATCAAATATCACGGCGGCGCTGACATGCAAACTATCACCGCCGAAAACCTACCGGCGCTCGAGGCGGGCCTGGTGAATCTGCAGCGCCATATCAACAATGTGAAATCGGTCTACGGCATCCCCTGCGTGGTGTCGATCAACCAGTTCGATGCCGACACCGAAGCCGAGATCGCCCTCCTAAGCTCACGGGTTGCCGAAATGGGAACCGAAGTGGTGCTCGCCTCCCATTGGGCCAATGGCGGCAAGGGTGCTGCCGAGCTAGCGAAGGTCGTGGTCGACTTGTGTGAAAGACAGTCCACCATCGGCTTTGTTTATGAGGACTCCGCAACCCTTTGGGAGAAAGTAACCGCGATCGCGACGCGCATCTATGGGGCCGTCGAAGTCACCGCCGATCCGAAAGTGAAAACTCAAATTACCGCCTTGCAGGAGGCCGGCTATGGCCACTTCCCCGTTTGTGTTGCGAAAACCCAATACTCATTCTCAACCGACCCGAGCCTTCGGGGTGCACCATCAGCTCACCAACTAAATGTCCGCGAGGTGCGCCTATCAGCAGGTGCTGAGTTCGTCGTCATGGTGTGCGGGGATGTAATGACGATGCCGGGTCTACCCAAGGTGCCATCGAGTGAGCGAATTGACTTAGTGGACGGCAAAATCGTGGGCCTGTTCTAAATCCTCCCGTACCCTGCCACCGCGCCGGTAGTTGTCTAGAGTCTGTTTATGACCGCATTACCCACCCGCGCCCAAGTCGTCATCATTGGCGGCGGCATTGTGGGCGCGAGCGTGGCGTACCACCTCACTGAACTTGGTATCACTGATCTGGTCCTAATTGAGCAAGGGCAATTATCCTGCGGCACCACTTGGCATGCCGCCGGTCTCGTCGGGCAATTACGTGCCACCGAGGGCGGAACGCGGCTGGTCCAATACTCCGCTGACCTCTATCAGCGACTGGAAGCCGAAACCGGATTAGCGACCGGATATAAAAAATGCGGCGGGGTGACCGTGGCCCGCACCAAAGATCGCATGACCCAATTGCTGCGCACGGCCGCAGCCGCCGATGCTTTCAACCTCGAATGCGAAATCCTCACGCCGGCGGCCGCTAAGGAGCGCTATCCGATCCTCGAGACTTCGGATTTGGTGGGCGCCATCTGGCTGCCACTTGATGGCACCGCGAATCCAACCGACGTTACGCAGTCTCTAGCCAAAGGCGCTCGGATGCGGGGCGCGCAGATCTTCGAGCGGGTGCGCGTGCTCGGTGTGAGCACTCGAGGTGGCGCAGTGACCGGCGTTCAGACCGACCATGGCGATATTGAGGCACAGATTGTCGTTAACTGCGCAGGCCAATGGGCCAAAGCCGTTGGCGCGATGTGCGGGGTTAACGTGCCGCTGCATTCGTCCGAGCATTTTTATGTAGTTACCGAGCAGATCGACGGCGTGCACCGGATGATGCCGATTCTTCGCGACCCAGATGGCTATACCTATATGAAGGAGGAGGTCGGCGGCCTCGTCGTCGGTGGCTTCGAGCCGGTGGCTAAGCCTTGGGTGGCCCCTGACCAGATCCCCTACCCATTCGAATTCCAATTACTCGACGAGGACTGGGATCACTTCTCGATCCTGATGGAAAGTGCGCTGCATCGGGTGCCGGCGCTGCAGGAGACTGGAATCAAGAAGTTCTACAACGGGCCCGAGAGTTTTACTCCGGATAATCAGTTCATTCTTGGTGAAGCACCAGAGGTCAAAAACTTCTTCGTCGCCGCCGGCTTCAACTCCGTTGGCATCGCATCTGCCGGCGGCGCCGGGCGGGCACTCGCGCAATGGATTGTTGGTGGCGAGCCCGCATCCGATCTAGTAAGTGTCGATATTCGCCGCTTCGCGCTATTTAATGGCAACAACCAATGGCTCAAAGCGCGTGTCGGTGAGGTTCTTGGGCTGCACTACGCGGTGCCGTGGCCTAATCGCGAGTTCCAGACCGCACGACCTTTCCGTCGCTCCCCTGTTCATCATTTAGTTGCAGCTGGCGGAGCTGCATTCGGCTCAAAGATGGGTTGGGAGCGCCCGAACTTCTTTGCTCCAGCAGGGTGCGAACCGGCTATCGAATATTCGTGGGGCAAGCAAAACTGGCTGCCCTGGGTTGACGAAGAGCAACTAGCTACCCGACAGCAGGTGGCACTGTTCGACGAAACCTCCTTCGGAAAGTTGCTCATTAAAGGCCCAGATGCTTGCGCTCTCCTGCAGTGGCTGTGCACCGCTGATATTGACGTCGAACCCGGCCGAGTGGTTTACACCGGTGTTCTCAATGCCCGCGGCACCTACGAGGCCGACGTAACGATTACTCGAATAAAGCCCGACGAGTACCTCTGGGTCACCGGCTCTGGTTCGGTCAATCGCGATCGCGATTGGATTTCGCGGCATATCGCTCCTGATCAAACTGTGACAGTCACCGACATGAGCTCAGCCTACGCCGTACTCGGCGTGATGGGCCCGAACTCACGTGATCTACTCCAGTCACTTTCCAGTTCAGACTTAGGCAACGACGCCTTCCTGTTCGCGACCAGCAAAGAGATCGACCTAGGCTACTTCACTGTCCGCGCGACGCGTATCACCTACGTCGGTGAACTGGGTTGGGAGTTATATGTGCCCAGTGAATTCGCCGTTGGGGTGTTTGAGTTGCTATCAACTCGCGGCCAGGACTTCGGTATCAGAAACGCCGGGTATTACGCGATCAATGCGCTGCGCTTGGAAAAGGGCTATCGCGCTTTCGGAGTTGAACTCACCCCTGACTACACGCCGGTTGAAGCCGGGTTGCTGTTTGCAACCAAACTGGGGACGGATATCCCTTTCCTTGGGCGTGACGCGGTTGAGCAGGTTAGAGCCGCCGGCCCGAAGCGGCGCCTCGTTTCATTCACCCTTGCTGATCCGTCGGTGATGATGTGGGGTGGAGAGTTACTGCTGCGTGATGGCATTGCGGGCGGCAACGGGCAGGTGACCTCGGCGGCTTGGGGCACCACCCTTGGTCGTTGCGTCGGGTTGGCATATGTGTGGGATCGCAGTGGTGGAGTAGTCACACCCGATTTCATCAATGACGCAAGCTGGCAAGTCAATGTCGGCGGCGCCCTCGCTACTGCCAACCTTTCGCTGCGCTCACCATATGACCCAGATTCTGCGCGCATACGCGCCTAGGCCCGCGGGCGACGCGCAAGCAGACCCGGGGTTAACCCCATGAGTTCTAAATTATTCGCAATTTACCGTTGCCCTTTCACCCGTTTGGTTTTCTCCTAGGAGCTCACCCGGTACCAGCAGGTCCCGGACAACACAGACCAAAAAATGGAATGGAGTACCTAAAGATGCCAACTTATGACGTCTCATTTCCAGAATGTGCAGCGCCGGTGGACCGGTTGATCCTTGGCGTGAATTGGGTGCGGCCGGCAGCAACGGCACCGTGGACCCTTCCTACTTTCCGGGGGCTGGCGGCTGCACCGTCTACCGCTTTGAGGGTGCAGACGAATAGCCCATACTAATAGCCGCCTACTGACGGAGCGAGCAGGTTTAAGGGTTGCAGGGACCGGTGTTTACTTCATCGGCGCGGGTAATTCCACGTTTGATTGCGGCAGCAAGCTGCGGAGCTGTGATTGCATAACCGGTGTCCGAATCCCCAACCCCGGCACCGAAAACCATTCCGAGAACCTCACCATCAGGGTTAAGTAGTGGGCCGCCTGAATTACCAGGCCGCACCAGCCCTCTGAAAGCATAAAGCTTACGCTCAACCCCGGCTCGACCGTAAATATCATCACCGCGAGCCGTGATAGCCGCCCGGATGCGGGCCGGTGTTGCCGTGAAATCACCACCACCGGGGAAACCCGCGGCAACCGCAGCATCCCCGGATGCGGCCGGCACCTTCACGAAGTTCAAGGGCTCGGCACGAAGTTTTGGCACGAGGAGAACGGCGACATCGAGTTTCGGATCGAATGCGACCACTTTCGCCGTTAGGTACTCGCCCTGGTTACCGCCCCGAACGCGGGGTTCGTCGACCCCAGCTACTACATGGGCATTGGTCAACACGTAACCGGCCGCGACCACGAATCCGGAGCCGCTTAATTCACTTAGGCATTCTTTAGAGTCACCGGTGACTCGCACAATGGAAGCTCGAGCCGCTTGGATACCCGAAGACTCAGCAGTTTTTGCGTCAGGAGCATTGACGTCCGGGCCGGTGAATTCGGCGAGCCCAGAAAACACTCGCGGCACTGCAGTAGCACTAACCGAGTCGCGCAAGTTAGCAAAGGTGTTGCGAGCGATATCGGGCACCAGTTTGTCGAGCCCAATTAGAACTGATGACTGGCGAATATTGGTGGTGACCGATGACTCCGGGAGATATGCAACCGCACTTACGACAATCCAGCCCACGATCGCAACCCCAAGAACATTTAGTGCCGCACCGGCAAGGCTGTCGATAAATCGCACCGGGCGCCAAGTGAGGCCGCCGCGCAAGCGCCTACCCAGAAAAGAGGTAACCAGCTGGCCGAGGATTGCGCAGAGGATAATCGAAATCGCCAACACTGCTACCCGAATGAACCCAGGGTCGGTGCGTTCGACAATTACGTCGGGAAGGATGAAAGCTGCTAATAGGCCGCCGCCGATAAACCCAACAAATGAAAGTAATCCGGCCATAAATCCTTGGCGCCAGCCCGCCCACGCAAAAACGATTAGAACACCAATTAGGACCCAGTCGACGATGTTCACGTGGCCCCGATATCAATCATGCGTTCGGTATCCCAAGGGGTCGACCAGCCAACGCGATCGAATAGTTTCGAGAGCACCCCGGCCGTGAAGCCCCAAACCAGCATGTCGCGCACTGCAAAACCGGGGGCGATATAGCCAGACGGATGCCGCACCAGATAACGGTTCGCCGGATCGGTCAACTCACTAACCGGTATCCGATAAACATTTGCGACTTCGGCTAGGTTTTGAACTCGAACCGGTGAAGACTCACGCCACCAACCCATTACTGGAGTCACCACGAAATCGTTGACGGGCACCCACAGGTCAGGTAACTGTCCGAAGATCACCACACCGGACGGGTCAAGACCGGTTTCTTCATGCGCCTCACGCAGTGCCGCCGCGGCCGCATCGTTGTCCGTGTCATCTAGTGCTCCACCGGGAAATGCCGGCTCACCCGCATGGGTGCGCATCGTGCTTGCGCGCTCAATCAATAAGACGTCTGGGCCCAATTCACTTTCACCGAGCAGGACCAACACGGCCGAGTGCCGGCCTTGGCCATCAGGTGGCACAAACCTGGTGATGCTCTCGGCCGTGCTGTCGCGCATTACTGCTGCAACCGGTTGCAGCCAAAGTGGCAAGGTGGCAGCCACCTGTTCATCAACGACACCAACGCGTGACCAAATTGTCATGCCGGGCCCTGATCTTTTACCAATTTCTCCGCTGCTACCGGGTCGGTTGGGCCGTCGCCGTAGGCCGGGCACCACTTGGCGATATTGCAAGCCCCGCAGGCCGGCTTTTTTGCATGGCAACGGCGGCGCCCGTGCCAGATGACCAGCTGCGACATTCGAGTCCAGTCTTTGCGCGCGAACAACTCCATCAGATCGGCTTCAACTTTGTTTGGATCAGTCTGGGCTGTCCAGCCAAAGCGTCGAGCCAGCCGCCCGACATGGGTATCAACAGTTATGCCCGGCACCCCGAATGCCTCACCAAGAACCACGTTGGCGGTCTTACGCCCAACTCCGGGAAGAGTGACCAGCTCATCAAGGGACACTGGCACCTCACCACCATAGCGATCACACAACGCTTGCCCGATGCCTTGCAGCGTTGCCGCTTTTTGCCTGAAGAAACCGGTAGAAGCAATCAGTGCCTCCAGGGCTTGGCGATCGGCGCTCGCATAACTTGCCGCACTCGGGTATTTCGCGAAGAGCTCAGGTGTGACCTTGTTGACCCTTCGATCGGTGCATTGGGCGCTGAGCACGGTAGCGGCCAGTAACTCAAGCGGCGTGGAGAAATCCAATTCACATTGCGCATCCGGGTACTGCTTGGCTAGGGCAGCAAACATCAACCGAGCACGCTTTTTGGTGGTTACCTGATCCTCCACCCCCCCAGCGTATGTCGACAGACCTTGGGTTAATCCGCAGGCGCACCCGCGGTCTTGTCTCTCACCACCTGGTACGGCACAATGGGGCAACTTCGACAAGACGAGCAAACCAGCACCACAGATTCACGGAGGTGACCATGGGCGAAGTATTTATGCAGGCTCCGATGTTCACTGCGCTAGATCCTGAGGCTGCAGCAGCTCTGCGCGCTTCATTAACTGAACAAAGCCTCACCAAAGGCGGCATCCTGTTTGTCGAAGGTGAGCCGGGTGATCGCCTCTACGTAATCCTCGAAGGCAAAATCAAATTGGGACAAACCTCGGTCGATGGTCGCGAGTCGCTGCTTGCAGTACTTGGCCCCGGTGAGATGTTCGGTGAACTTAGCCTGTTCGATCCCGGGCCGCGGGCTTCAACAGCAACAGCGCTGACAGATGCCGTAGTTGCTGGCCTTGGCCACGATCAACTAAGCCCGTGGTTGACGGGTCGACCTGAACTTGCAAGTGCACTGCTGCGGGGCCTAGCGCGAAGGCTGCGGCGCACCAACGAAACCATGGCCGACCTAGTCTTCTCTGACGTACCCGGACGCGTGGCTAAAGCGCTGATGGATCTTGGTGAGAAATTCGGTGAGATAACTCCCGAAGGCTTGCTCGTCACCCACGACATGACCCAAGAAGAAATCGCGCAGTTGGTCGGTGCCTCACGCGAAACGGTCAACAAAGCCCTTGCCGATTTCACCCAACGGGGCTGGATCCGCCTTGAATCAAGGCAGGTAATGGTGCTCGACATCGAGCGCCTTGGCCGCCGCGCTCGCTAGCAAATCTCGACGGAGATTTCACCGGCATCACGTAGAAGCTGCAACTGCGCGCGCACCGAGAGTTCGGCAGCCGGCCACAATTCGCGCGGTGTATTGGCGTATACGGTCGCAACCACATCGGCTGTCGAACCGGCACCTGCCGCTAAGGCAGCCCGCACCTCATCAAGTCGAGCCATTCGATGGTCAAGGTAGGCGGTAAGAATCTCACCCGGTGCCTGGAGTATCGGACCGTGTCCGGGCAGAATTGCCTTGATACTTTCGCGATCAGTTAAATCACGTAAGCGCGCCAAACTCACGAGGTATTCACTAAGGCGCCCGTCGGGCCAGGCCACCACGGTGGTCCCACGGCCCAGCACGGTGTCTCCCGTAAGCAGTGATCCTTCCTCTGGTAACAGAAAACACACACTGTCTGAACTATGACCCGGGGTTTCAATTACCTGCACAACAAGATCACCAGCCGTTACTACCTCACCCGACGCTAAGCCCTCGCCGCCGTGCCGGTGCATCGGGTCGACCGCGCGGACCGGGGCACCGGTTAGTTCACCAAGGCGGCGGGCCCCTGCTGAGTGGTCAACATGGCCGTGCGTCAAGAGAATTGCCGTGATACGCGCATCACGAGCCGCCACCTGCGCGATGACTTCAACCAAATGACCTTCATCACTTGGGCCCGGGTCAACGATGATCGCCTCATTCGCACCCGGTGCTTGCAGCAACCAGGTGTTGGTGCCATCTAGAGTCCACGGTGACGGGTTGGGCGCTAACTCGCAGGTGGCCGAAGTGGTCTTGATCCCACTGGCCCATTCGTCGCCTGATCCAATGAAGGGCAGCACCCGACCGGTCACCGATGGAGCCCGGTGAGTTCGGATAATTTCGGTGCGGGCTGATTTTCGATCAGGATTTCGCCGGTGTCGGCATCAACGATCGCCCACACTTCAGTACCGTCAACGCTTTTACTCGGACGAGGCAGTTTCGGCTTGATTTCACGGCTGCGCGCCGCAGCGACTAGGTCTTGCTCATTGTCGTGCTCGGCCAGCCACTGCAGGACCATGAGGGTTGGTAGTAGTAGTGGCAACCGACCGGCCGCGGTTTCGACCAACGCATCCGCAGGGGATATCCAGATCACCAAGTCGGTTTCGGTACTCATCGAAGTCGCCGTTTGCTCAACGGGCATCTTCGCCAAAAAGAACCGCGCGCTATATCGCTCCGGTACGAACTCAGGAGTCACCCAGTGGTCAGCGAATACGAGATCCCCGGGCCGCTTCCCGAGAACCACCCCGGTTTCTTCCTGAACTTCACGCACCGCACAGTTCATATACCCCGATAATTCGTCATCATCAGTGAAATCATCATCATCAACGCGACCGCCGGGAAAGACATACATGCCGGGGGCAAAGCGCATTGTGGTTGACCGGCGCATCAAGAAAGTTTCGAATCCGGTCGCGGCTTCGCGCATCAGAATTACGGTTGCCGCCGGCCGTGCGTCCGCTATGAGCATTTTTACTTAGAAATCTCAACGATCATTTCAACCTCGACCGGTGAATCCAGTGGTAGCACTGCCACCCCGACCGCAGATCGAGCATGCACACCGGCATCACCAAACGCCTCGCCCAACAACTTGCTGGCGCCGTTCATCACACCCGGCTGGCCGGTGAAATCCGGGGCACTCGCGACGAAACCGACGACTTTGACAACACGCACCACCTGGTCAAGGTCCGCAATTACCGATTTCACAGCCGCAATCGCGTTTAGTGCGCACTGACGTGCCAACAGCGCTGCATCCTCTTGGCTCACTTCAGCACCCACTTTCCCGGTGCGAGTTAGCTTGCCATCAACAAAAGGTAATTGACCTGATGTGAAAACATAATTACCAGTGACTACAGCTGGCACATATGCGGCCACCGGCGCAGCGACCTCGGGCACCGTCAAGCCCAGAGCAGCTAAGCGCTCTTCAACGCGTGAAAGTGCCACCATCACTAACTCCTTTTTAGGTCAGGCGAGGGGACGCTTGAGATAAGCGACCATGTTCTCCGGATTCGGCCCGGGCACCACCTGCACGAGCTCCCAGCCATCTTGGCCCCAGGTATCGAGAATCTGCTTGGTCACATGGACGAGCAATGGCACGGTCACGTACTCCCATTTGGTCATACCGCAGAGTAGTACGCGTCCTCAAAATGGGCGAGGCCGCTAGCGGCACCTAGAATGATGCAGTGAAGGACATCTCGTGGCCGGGCGTCGCACTACATGTAATCTCCGGCAAAGGCGGCACTGGCAAAACCACCGTCGCCGCCGCGATGTCCTTGGCTCTCGCCCATCAAGGTAAGCGCACCTTGCTGATGGAGGTCGAAGACCGCCAAGGCATCGCCCAGTTATTCGATACTCCACCCCTGCCCTACGAAGAGCGCAAAATTGCAGTGGCACCCGGCGGCGGTGAGGTTTGGGCGCTGGCGCTCAACGCCCAAGAGGCACTACTTGATTACCTAGACAGTTTTTATAACTTACGTCGCGCCGGGTCAGCTTTGCGCCGGATGGGGGCGGTCGACTTCGCGACCACTATTGCGCCCGGCCTGCGCGACGTGCTCTTGACCGGGAAGGCCTGCGAGGTAGTGCGCAGAATCGACAAACGGGCACCAAACGCCTACAGCGCAGTGGTGCTGGATGCACCGCCAACCGGGCGCATCGCACGCTTCTTGAACGTTAACTCCGAAGTTTCAGGCCTGGCTAAAGTGGGGCCGATCCGAAATCACGCAGATTTAGTGATGAGCGTTATCTCTTCGCCTCGAACTGCGGTGCACCTTGTCACCTTGCTGGAGGAGATGCCGGTTCAAGAGACGGTCGATGGGATCACTGAATTACGCGCCGCGAATTTACCGGTCGGGGGCATATTCGTAAACATGACTAGGCCGCCGATGCTCACGAGCGAGCAACTTCATGAGGCACGCACCGGCACCTTGCCGTCAAAAGATATCGAGCATGCTCTCAAGGAGGTCGGGCTCGCCGATAGGAGCAGCGCCCTTGTAACGGCGCTTATGCGTGAAGCAAATGATCACGCACTGCGAGTCGATCTTGAAGCCCGCGAGAGTGAGCGCATCGTTGAACTCGGACTGCCAACTTTCTTCCTGCCTCTACTTTCTGAAGGTATAGACCTCGGTGGGCTTTATCAGCTCGCCAACTTGCTCCGCGAAGGTGGCGTGCGATGAAACTCAACGCACCAGTTCTCGACATCGATGAACTACTTCGGGACATGTCAATAACTATCATCGTTTGCACGGGGGCCGGCGGGGTGGGCAAGACCACCACTGCAGCCGCACTCGCGCTCCGCGCAGCCGAGCAGGGCCGAGATGTTTGTGTGCTAACTATCGATCCGGCCAAGCGCCTCGCGCAGGCCATGGGTTTAAGTGTCCTTGATAACACCCCGCGCAAAGTTGACGGCGTCACTGGGCCAGGTGGTAAAGGTTCTTTGTACGCGATGATGCTTGATATGAAACGCACCTTTGACGAGGTTGTCGAAGGGCACGCTGATCCGGAGCGCGCACAAGCTATTCTCGATAATCCTTTCTACCAAGCACTCTCTTCGTCGTTTGCCGGGACGCAGGAGTACATGGCGATGGAAAAACTCGGGCAGCTGAGAGCACAGGCAAATGCAGAAGATGGTTGGGATCTAATCATCGTTGATACTCCACCGTCACGCAGTGCCCTTGATTTCTTGGACGCCCCCGAACGCCTCGGTTCATTCCTTGACGGGCGTTTCATTCGCATCCTGACCGCACCGGCGCGCGGTGCCGGCCGCGGTATCGGAAAACTCGCCGCATTCAGTTTCGGATTGTTCACCAACGTGCTCAACAAGATTCTTGGCTCACAGGTTCTGGCCGATGTCGGCAGTTTCGTCGCAGCGATCGACACTACCTTCGGCGGCTTTCGCGAACGAGCCGACGCTACTTACACCCTGCTCCAAGACGCCGGCACCTCATTCGTGGTTATTGCCGCCCCAGAGCGCGATGCCCTTCGAGAGGCCGCATTCTTCGTCGAGCGCCTGAAATCCGATGCCATGCCACTCGCTGGCCTTGTGCTCAATCGGGTGCAAGCAGATAACGACCCTGAATTGTCTGCCGAACAAGCAACGGCATCGGCCGAGAGGTTAGAGAAGTTAGGTGCTGACGAGCGCCTCACCGCGGCCCTGCTTCGTCTCCACGCCGATCGCCGGCGAATTTATACCAGGCAGTTGCACCTAGCGGAGCGGTTCACCGCGGCCCACCCTGGTGTCGCAGCAACCACCGTGCCCGCGCTGCCCGAAGATGTCAATGATCTTGCAGGACTGCGTGCGATCGGTGAATTACTAGCTAGGAAGCGCGAGCTGAAGTCTCGCTCAAAATAACCTGGCGCTCGAACTCACCGTGCGCGGCCTCGAGCAGCAGTCGCCAGGACGTCACATTAGGCCGGCGGCGCAGCAGCGCACGACGCTCGCGCTCGGTCATCCCACCCCAAATACCGAACTCCACACCATTGTCGAGGGCATCGGCGAGGCACTCGGTGCGGACCGGGCAACCCATGCAGATGTTCTTAGCCCGTTTTTGGGCCGCACCTTGGACGAAGAGGATGTCAGGATCGGTGCCCCGGCAGGCCGCATCGGCGGCCCAGTCACGCTTGAACGTCATACTCGCTCCACCCAATCGGTTTCCGTGAGGAAATACCCAATACCTACCCCGCCGAGGCGGGGGGTGTCGTGAACTATCCCCCTGCGCACTAGTCGGCGTCAATAGTTTTGGCCGACGAGTTTCAAGCCGGCCAATTTCAAGCCGGCCAATTTCAAGCCAGCCGTGCCCCATGGGTGTGGCTGGTGCCCCCGCGGGAACCAAGCGACTTACGCTGGACGCCTGATGAGCATGCAGCAGCCCCCACATCAGCCGGTTCAACTACCGCCGGCAGATCAGCGCCGGACCGGGGTTTTGGGCGCCCTGGTGCGAATTGGCGCCATTTTGGCCGTGTCTGTGGTGGGTGGGTTAGTGCTCGGCCTGATGGCGCTGCCCTTTGTGGGGGGTGCGGGGGTAGCCGCCCGCAATGTGGTCCAAAGTTTTGAAAACCTGCCCGATTCAATCCAGACCCCGCCACTCCCCGAGCGCACCCGGATTTTAGCCTCCGACGGCACCGAGTTAGCCGTGCTCTATTACCAAAACCGGGTTGAGGTGCCCCTGCTAAGCGTCGCACCGTTAATGCGGCAGGCGGTGATCTCGGTAGAAGACTCCCGCTACCTAAGCCATCACGGAGTTGACCTACGGGGGGCACTGCGGGCGTTGGCGAGTAACACCTCCGCCGGTGGCGTACAAGAGGGTGCCTCGACGTTGACGATGCAATACGTCAAGAACGTGCTGGTTAACGAAGCAACCACCACTGAGGAATTGGCAGCAGCGCGCGGGCAAAGTACGCAGCGCAAACTTCGCGAGGTGCGATATGCGTTGGCATTGGAACGTCAGTACACCAAAGCTGAAATTCTGGAGCGGTACCTAAATATCGTCTACTTCGGCGGTGGGGCCTACGGGGTCGAAGCAGCAGCCCGTCGGTACTTCTCGAAATCGGCAGCTGATCTAACTCTTGCCGAGTCGGCAACCTTGGCCGGCATCGTGCAGCAGCCGGTGGCATTTGACCCATTGCATAACCCAGAGCTCTCCCAAAAGCGCCGCAATGTGGTGCTGGGGCGCATGGCCGACCAAGGTTACGTATCGCAAGAGGAAGCAAAGCAAGCCAGCTTGATACCAATGGTTTCGACCCTTCGCCCCAATAGTGTCGCAAATGGTTGCACCACTTCGTATGCGCCATTCTTTTGCGACTACGTGCTGCAATCCATTCGCACGGATCCGACTTTCGGCGAAACCCCTGAAGCGCGCGAAGCATTCTTGCGTCGCGGCGGTTACACCATTCGCACCACATTGGATTCGAAAGCTCAAGCTGGTGCGTTCACGGCCGTGACTGAGCAGATCCCGATAACTGACGACAGTAAGCGTGCTGCAGCAATCAGCATGGTGCAACCGGGAACCGGCAATATTTTAGCGATGGCGCAGAACCGGCTCTGGGGAACATCTGGTGTTGGCCGCACCACTTATAACTACAACGTCGATCGCGCCTATAACGGCACTATCGGTATGCAAGCGGGATCAACTTTCAAAATATTTACCTTGGCGGCGGCTCTCGAAGCGGGAATTTCACCACTTGAGCCGATTCGCGCGCCATCACCAAATACTTTTGAGGGGTTCGTCAACTGCGAGACGGGTGCGTCATTTGGACCGGTGACCGTGCGCAACTCCACCGGCGCCGGCACCTTCGGCATGGCGCAGGGCACCGCCTACTCAATAAACACCTATTTCATGGCGCTCGAAGAACGCACCGGGCTCTGCCGCCCGGCCGAAATTGCCGAATCCATGGGCGTTTTTCGGGGTAGTGGTGAGCCATTACTTCGGGTACCTTCCTTCACCCTCGGCACCATGGAAGTAACACCACTGGCCATGGCCAATGCCTACGCCACTTTTGCGGCGCACGGCCTCCATTGCCAGCCTCGGGTGATTTTGGAAATCCGCGATCGCGCCAACAAGTCGCTGCCGGTGCCGCAGGAACGATGTGAGCAGGTGCTGGAGCCGAATATTGCCGACACCGTCACCGCCCTCTTAACCGGTGTTATCGATGGTCCGATCCAGGGGCGCACCGGCGGTGCGATGTCACTTGCGGATCGACCCGCCGCCGGTAAGACGGGTACCACCAACGAATCAGCCGCGGTTTGGTTCTGCGGCTTCACCCCTGATATCGCAGCAGCAGTTTGGGTTGGTGATCCCCGCGGGGGCTTCGCGTACCCGATGAAGGACGTTACGGTAAATGGTAAGTACTACAGCCAAGTATTCGGCGGCACTTTGCCCGGCCCGATCTGGCAGCAGGCGATGGTGTCTGCACTCGCCGGTACGTTGCCGACCGATTTCGTGCTCGCTGCTGATTACGGTTTACGTCCGGCGCGCGGTCTCACATCTTTACCCGGCTTAATCCAGGTGGAGACCGGCGGTGACGTCTTCACTTTCGATAATTCTAATGCCGACGGCACTGATCCAAGTGCGCCCGACCCAGTCGCACCAGAACCAGCAGCACCCGTCGAGCCGGCACCCACGCCGACGGGTTAGTTAAAACATCTCCAGTAATTACATGCCTAATGAGCCGCGCACCAACGCGGCAACCTGACCCCCATCGGCACGGCCTTTGACCTGCGGCTGCACGATTTTCATCACCGCACCCATAGCGGCTTGACCGGTGGCCCCATCGGCAGCGACCTGCGCGACGGCCGCATCAACTACCGCCTTGACTTCAGCTTCGCTCATCGACTCGGGTAAGTACTTTGCAATCACAAAGAGCTCGGCTCGCTCGCGATCAGCAAGTTCGGGGCGCGCTGCGGTGTCATAAGCCTCAGCCGACTCCCGCCGCTTCTTTGCCTCGCGCCCGAGCACAGTCAAAACATCGTCATCGGTTAACTCACGGGCCTCTTTACCCGAGACTTCCTCGCTGGTTATCGCGGTTAGGACCATTCGCAGAGTCGCTACGGTGAGTTCATCCCGGGCTTTCATCGCGGTCGTTAGGTCGGCTTGCAATTGTGCCTTTGAGGTAGTCATTTCCCCATTGTCGCAGGCGGGTGTTTTGCCCCGGTCGATGCGGCCGGAGGTCGCAGATGGCACGATCAACCCATGCGTGGATCCACCAAGGCCCTCCTGGGGCTGGTTACCGCCGGTATGGCGGGGTTGGCCTACGCCCGCTGGGAGGCCCAGGCCTTCACCCTGCGCCGGGTAACTGCGGCCACCTTGCCCGCCGGCCAACTCGAAATGCGAATATTGCATCTGTCCGATCTCCACCTGGTGCCCGGCCAACGCAGTAAGAAAATGTGGGTGCAATCCCTACGCGAACTGCGACCCGATGCGGTGATCGTCACCGGTGATTTTCTCTCGCATGTTGACGCGGTGCCGTATGTCATGGACACCCTCGACCCGCTCTTTGACATCCCCGGCGCTTTCGTGCTCGGCAGTAATGACTACTACGCGCCACGACCGATAAATCCCGCCCGCTATCTAGCCGGGCCGTCCGACCTTGCACCAAATCGTCCGATGCTGCCTTGGCCGGATTTGGTTCATGGGCTCACCGATGTGGGCTGGCTTGATTTGAGCAATCGGCGGGCCACTATGAAAGTCGATGGCCGTCAGGTTGACGTCCGCGGCGTCGATGACCCACATATTGGACGCGATAAATACGGCGAAGTAGCCGGCGCCTTCGACCCGGCTGCTGACCTTGCCCTTGGCGTCACCCACGCGCCTTATCTGCGCATCCTTGATGGCATGACCGGCGATGGTGCAAATCTGGTACTCGCCGGCCATACCCACGGCGGCCAACTGCGCCTACCCGGTGTCGGAGCCCTGGTAACCAATTGCGATCTGGATCGGGCCCGGGCGCGCGGGCTATCGCGGCATGGCACCGCTTATCTGCATGTGTCAGCCGGCCTCGGCACCTCCCCTTACGCCCCGATTCGCTTTGCCTGCCCGCCCGAGGCCACCTTGTTGACGCTCACCGCGGTTTAACTCCGGCAACACCTGCCAGCCAATTAAGCCCTTTGGCGCTCCCGTTAGACTCCGCAAGTCCTTCGGGGTGTGGCGCAGCTTGGTAGCGCGCTTCGTTCGGGACGAAGAGGCCGTGGGTTCGAATCCCGCCACCCCGACGCCAGATCGGGGGCTGATCAATTGATCGGCCCCCGGTCGACAGTCCAGCAACTAGCACGGCCGAGCGAAGGGGCCCGACATGACAGTTCCTGATCGCGCCGAGTTGGGGCCGAGTACCGCCGCTTATGTAAAAGCCATGGGTTGGCGCTCGGTAAATGCCCACACCCACATCTCACTGGTTAACCGATATGTCTATGTCGAAGTTCCAAAAGCTGGTTGTGGCACTATGAAAGCCACCTTGGGCGGCCTTGAAGCAGCACGACTTAGCTCCAAGTTGGTAGAGCGGGTGCAGGCGGCGCCGCATGATCGCACCAAGGTGACCCCGTTCGTCAAACCATTCCAACTGCCCCCTGCGCAACTCGAGGAGGTATTTACCTCAACGCAGTTCAAGCGCTTCGCTGTGGTACGCGATCCCGCCGCACGGCTGCTATCTGGTTATCTTGAGAAGATCCGGCAGGGTCTGCAGCAAAGCTCGCCAATATTTGAAACCTTGGCGGCCCAGGGCCGCGCACCGAAATCGGCCGCTGATATTTCGTTCGCGGATTTCATTGACGTGATCGGCGCTCAGGCCTCACGCGATCAAGATCCGCATTGGCGGCGCCAAGTTGATCACCTAGGAATACCCGATATGCAATATGACGCGCTTATCCACCTAGAACAACTTGGTGAGTCTTGGCATCAAATCGGAGAGTTGATTAGTGTGCCCGATGTGCAAGAGCAATTCTTCTGCCGAAACTCAACTCAGGCGGATGCACACCTAGCCGAAAATTACACTCCTGAACTTCTCGCGAAAGTCGCAGAAATCTATGCTGGCGACTACGCGGCCCTGAACTACCCTGTTGAGTGATGAGTTGTTACATCACCGCGTTGAGAAATCTTTGAGTCTCCGGCAGTCGCGAGCCATCAAACATCTGCTCCGGTGTGCCTTGCTCCAAGATGACACCCTCATGGAAGAAACACATGCGCGAAGCAACCTCACGAGCGAATCCCATCTCGTGCGTGACCACAATCATCGTCGTGGAGTGGTCATTGGCAAGGCTGCGCATCACCGAAAGCACTTCGTGAATTAGTTCAGGGTCAAGTGCCGAGGTGGGTTCGTCGAAGAGCATTACCTGCGGTTTCATAGCCAGTGCGCGGGCAATTGCCACTCGCTGCTGCTGCCCCCCCGAAAGGCGAATCGGATACTCGGCGGCTTTGTCTGCTAGGCCGACATCGGCCAGCAGCGACATCGCATGATCCTTGACCGCCGTGGCCGAATCCGAAGAGATACGACGCGGTGCTTCCATCACATTGTCGAGCACACTCATATGCGGGAACAAATTGAACTGCTGAAAAACCATGCCACAAGTCTTTCGCACACTTTGAATCTGCTTACGGCGATGGCGGGTGGGGCTGCCCGCACCAATACTGATGCCCGCAACCTCAATGGTGCCCACGGTGGGCTCTTCGAGAAAATTTATACACCGAAGGAAGGTGCTCTTGCCTGAACCCGAACGCCCAAAAACCACAACTACTTCACCGGCGTTGATCTCAATATCGACACCCTTGAGAACTTCCAGCGCCCCAAAAGACTTATGGAGGTTGCTTACTCGAACATGTGGCTCGGCCATCACGCACCCTTACCCTGGCGCACGTAGCCCTTACTCATTCGCTCTTCTAACTTTCTTTGGAAGAAGGAGAAGATCGCCGTCAATCCCCAATAGACAAGTGCAGCAGCAATTAGTGCTTCCAGATTGCGGAAGTCAGCTTTGCCGGAGAGTTGCGCCATCCGAAATGGGTCAGCCCACATCAAGGTGGTGCCGAGTAAGCCAATGAGTGCGGTGTCCTTCATCATCGCGATGAATTCATTGCCAGTCGGAGGTATCACTATTCGGGTGGCTTGCGGCAAGATGATTCTGCGCATCTGCTGGCTCGATGACATACCAAGTGCAGCAGCAGCTTCGGCTTGACCGTGCGGGACCGCCTCAATTCCGGACCGAAATATCTCAGTCATATAGGCACCGTAGTTGAAGGCAATGCCGACAATGCCGGCGACTTGCGCCGGCCAGATGAACCAGGTGGCGTATTGCTCGGGCAGTAACCCGAGGGCCAACTGTGGCAGTGCCAGGTACCACAAAAATAGTTGGACAATGAGCGGGGTGCCGCGGAAGAACGAGGTATAGAAACCACTCACGCCGTACGCAATTGGATTTCGTGAAACTCGGCCGAGGGCACCCAAGAGGGCCAATACAACAGCGCAGGCAATCGCAATGATAGAAAATGCAATGGTGACCCAGACGGCCTTGACAATCGCCGCTGCATGATCGCCCATCCAAGCGATGTCAAAGCCACTCTTCAAGAACCCAACAAGCAGGAGCCCGCCGATAACCAGCCAGACCAAAGCGACTTTCATCCGGAAGGGCACCTTGAGGCTAGCTATCTCCAAAGACTCCGCGAGGCCGTGCCGCTGATGCGGCACGGCCTCCACCGTCCGGGTATTACTCATGGGTGACTACGAGCCAACGCCCTTGGTGAAATCGACGCCATACCACTTCATGGACATTTCGCTCAAAGTGCCATCGGCACGCATCGCCTCAATGACCGTATTAATTTCCGCAACGAGAGTGTCGCTTGGAAGTAGTGAACTCTTATCGGCGGCGACCGATAGCGGTTCTTGGAAGACCGGATCCCCGAGCAGAGCTATCTTCTTTCCCTTCTTGATAGCCTCCTCAAGGGTCGGGACCGTCGACACCATCGCGTCAATGCGACCGAGCGCAAGGTCCTGGATGCCAGTGGAGTCGGTGTCATAGGTGACTACCTCAATGTCCTCTGGCACTACGAATTCAAAATCGAATCCAGGAATCTTCAAGGTGCGGTTGAGGTAGAACTCATAAGTGCAAGCACCACAGACACCCACCCGCTTGCCCGAAAGTTGATCAATCGAGGTGATGTCGCTCTTGGCACCGACCGCAACCCCCGCAGGGGTGTAGTAATAGGGAGTCGTGAAATCAAGGACTTTCGCCCGCTCATCGGTAATTGTCATCGAGCCAACTGAAATATCCCAGCGGTCATTCCACTTGCCAGCCGTCAAGACATCCCAAGAGGGTGTCTCCCACTGCACTGTCGTACCAAGACGCTTGGCGATTTCGGTCGCTACATCAATATCAAATCCAGCCCATTGCCCTGTCGCGTCGTCAAAGGAGGACTGCGGTGGGTATGCCGGGTCGGTTGACACTCGCAGCACCCCGTCACGCTGGATCCGTTCCAGCAACGTGGTGGGTTCAGCGGGTACTGCCTCACTAGGTGCTGGAGCTGCCTCCGTTGGTGCAGCGCTCGCCGGGGCTGCGACCGAAGGCGCCGCGCTCTGTGCCGTGGTTCCGCCACTAGAACCGCAGCCAACTGCAAAGACCCCGGTAAAGGCGAGAATGCTCGCCGTAGCAATTGCCTTCCAAGTACGCATTTTCTGACTCCCTCTTTAGAGTGATCACGTTTTACGCTGTGGTAATTGTGCGCTGGGAAGGTGCCTAGCGGGGCCTTTTCGCAAGATTGGTCCCCTGTATCTTCCTGACCCACCACTTGGCCCTGCGCGCACTTGGGAGTAGGAAGTAGCCATGTCAACGGCCGACGAGCACCAAGCTCACGCCCCCTACGCCGAAGCACTACACCAAAACGCCCGGCAGGGCTGGACGAGATTGGGTGTACCAGGCCATCAAGACCAGCCCGCTAACTACCAATCTTTGGAGTCTCTTGCCGGACCAGCCCTATTGGCCATGGATATCCCCATGTTCACCGAAGGGGTGGACCTCCCTGCGGCTGGGGCATCCGGTGCCAGCCCATTGCAGGAAGCCCTCGACCTGGCAGCCGATGCTTGGGGTGCAAAACGCACCTGGTTTCTCACCAACGGCGCCTCGCAGGGCAACCATGCGGCCTGCCTTGCGCTACGCGCGCTCAGCGGGCACGCGGTCGTCCAGCGATCAGTACACACATCCGTCATTGACGGAGCCATTTTGGCTGGCTTGCGGTTGGAGTTTGTCCACCCCAATGTTGACGTAAATCTCGGCATCGCCCATGGCGCTACCCCATCAGCACTCGACGAAGTGCTGAATAGGTGCCCAGGGGCCGCCGCCGCCTACGTGGTGACACCATCGTATTTCGGTGCGGTTAGCGATGTGCGCGCACTTGCCGAAGTAGCCCACCAACACGGTGTCCCACTTGTCGTTGACGAAGCTTGGGGCAGCCATTTCGGATTCCATCCCGATCTCCCCGAAAGCGCCCTAGCTTGCGGTGCAGATCTGGTTATTTCAAGCACCCACAAACTCGCCGGTAGCCTCTCGCAGTCCGCAATGTTGCATCTGGGTCAAGGGTCATTTGCCGATCTCCTTGAACCATTGGTGACCAGAGCACTGATGACCTTGCAAACCACCAGCCCTTCGGCCATTTTGCTCAGTTCATTAGATCTAGCCCGGCGCGACCTTTATCACCTCGGTCAAGGGCGCATCGGCGCAAGCATCGGCGATGCCAATCTCGTGCGCACTTTGCTCGCTCAGGAAGGTCGGTTTAAAGACTCGGGGCCGGCGATGCTGGCTGCACCAGATGTCATCGCGTTGGACCCACTTCATATCGTGGTCGATACAAGTTCGGGCGGGGTGCCCGGCTTTGAAGCAAGGCGTCTACTCGAAGCAAGTAGCCGTATCCATGTTGAGATGGCCACCGATTCAGTCATCGTCGCAATTGTCGGCGCAGGCAGCCGCCTCGACGCTAATTTCATCGTCGAGGCACTACACGCAATGCCGGTGGCAGACTCGAGCAGCGACTGGTCAACGAATCGGCAACCAATTATTTTGCCCCCGACGGGGCCCAGAGCCCGCGATGTGCGCGAGGCCTATTTCGCAACCGCCGAGGTAGTGCCTGCGGCACAGGCCATCGGCCGGATCTCGGGCGACACGTTGGCGGCCTACCCGCCGGGGGTGGCCAACGTGCTACCAGGCGAGGTAGTCACCGCGGCGGTCGTTGAATTTCTTCAAGCAACTGCGCAGGCACCGTACGGCTGGGTCCGTGGAGCTGTTGACGCAGGTGTTGGCCACCTTCGCGTGCTGGTAGAAAAGTAGGGGGCGCTAAGCGCACCGCTCATCAGGTCAACTTGGCGGCGACAAGTTCAGCGATCTGCACCGCGTTCAGCGCTGCGCCTTTGCGCAGATTGTCATTGCTGACGAACAACACCAAGCCCTTACCGCCGGCCACCGACGAATCTTGACGGATTCGACCGACGAATGACGGGTCAGCGCCGGCCGCCTGCAACGGGGTTGGCACCTCTGATAATTCGACACCGGGAGCAACAGCCAATAGCGCGGTTGCTCGCTCCGCGGTTATTGGGCGGTCGAACTCGGCATTGATGGCAAGGGAGTGGCCGGTGAAGACCGGCACCCGCACGCAGGTGCCTGAGACAAGTAGGTCGGGGATACCGAGGATTTTTCGGCTCTCATTGCGCAGTTTTTGTTCCTCATCGGTTTCAAGGGAACCGTCATCGACAATATTACCAGCTAGTGGGATGACATCAAATGCGATGGTGCGCACGTACTTATGCGACGGCGGGAAGTAAACCGAGCCGCCATCATGAGTAAGGCCTGCGATGTCTTGGGTCATCGCGGCACGCACCTGCTCATCGAGTTCTTTGACTCCGGCACGACCGCTGCCTGATACCGCTTGGTATGAACTGACTACCAGGCGGCGCAGCCCGGCCTCCGCGTGCAAGGGCTGCAGTACCGGCATCGCTGCCATAGTTGTGCAATTGGGATTGGCAATAATTCCTTTGCGAGCCTCGCCAATTGCCTGTGGGTTGACTTCACTGACGACCAGGGGGACGTCCGGGTCCATTCGCCAAGCCGATGAGTTGTCGATGACGATGGCACCGGCCGCCGCATACTTCGGCGCAAGTGTTTTGGACGAAGCCCCGCCGGCGGAAAACAGCGCGATGTCGATACCGGTTAAGTCAGCGGTTGCCGCATCCTCAACGAGGATTTCAGAGCCACGCCACGGCAAGGTGCTGCCGGCCGACCGCGCGGATGCAAAGAATCTCACCTGCTGCATCGGGAAGTCACGCTCGTCCAGCAGTCGGCGCATCACGGTGCCAACTTGGCCGGTCGCGCCAACTACCGCGACAACGGGTTTACGGCTCATCGTCCGGACCCTCCGTAAACAACAGCCTCGCCATCGGCATTGAGACCGAATGCGGTGTGTAGGGCCTGCACCGCACGCTTGGCATCGTCAACGCGGGTCACGATGGAGATCCTAATTTCTGAAGTCGAGATCATTTCGACGTTGATGCTGGCCTCAGCAAGGGCTGAGAAGAAAGTTGCCGAAACACCGGGGTGCGAACGCATGCCCGCACCAACAAGTGAAACTTTTGCGATCTGATCGTCAACAAGCAAAGCTTCGAAGCCAATCGCTTCTTGCTCAGTCTCCAATGCCTTGGTCGCCTTCTGCGCGACTCCTTGCGGGCAGGTGAAAGTCACGTCGGTGCGACCTGTCGATGCGGCCGATACGTTCTGCACGATCATGTCGACGTTGATGCCCGCATCTGCGAGTGCGCGGAAGATAGCGGCGGCACGTCCTGGCTTATCGGGCACACCCACCACGGTGATCTTGGCATCATTGATGTCGGCCGCGACTCCAGAAATGATGGGTTGTTCCATGGCTCTTCCTTCGGCTACCGCAGCTGCGATTGCAGCCGGTGACATAACAAATGTGCCCTCGCGATCGGAGAATGACGAGCGCACGTGAATTGGGACATCGAAGCGTCG
>SHUQ01000015.1 GCA_009694585.1 Candidatus Nanopelagicales bacterium
TTGGAGTTGAACTCATCCAAAGTCGACCTTTCAGATTTCGATCAAGTCCGAAACGAATTGCTGAACTCACCGGCGAGACTCAAAGCCGTTGCCGACCTCCAGGCGCGACTGGGCCGTTGATGTCGGAGGCGAACCTGCAGGTAAAGGATCTAGCCGGTGTTGATCTGGGCGCGCAAGTCTGCTCCTACGATGACCGCGATGTGATGCTCTACGCGATAGCGATTGGCGCCAAAGCATCTGAGCTGGAGCTGGTTTACGAAAAGCAATTGCGCACTATCCCGACTTTCTTACTAACTCTAGGTTTATGGGCCGTTTGGGCGGCCGGCTCACTTGGTGCTTATGACCCGGCTTTGACTTTGCACGTTGGCCAGAATTTGCGAATGCGGTCTAAGGCCCCGACCAGCGGTGATCTGGAGATAACGGCGCATATCGGCGCCGTCTGGGATAAGGGATCTGCCGCTCTCGTTGAGGTAAATGTCAGTTCTGCAGTCTTCGATGCCATGTACACCATCTTTGTTCCAGGAGCCGGAAATTTCGGCGGCGAACGTGGTCAGCGATCTGACAGCGCGCTTGCGGAAGGGCCACCAAATGTTTTGGGTAGCTTTAAGACTTCCGAAGTGCAACCAGCTTTGTACAGGTTGACTGGCGACAGGCACCCGGTGCACATAGACCCGAGTGCCGCCAATGCCCTAGGTTTCGAAAAGCCCATCATGCACGGGCTCTGCACCCTAGGGAGTTCGGTCTTGGAAATTGCACGGGTAAGTGGAACCGATCCAACTTCACTACATGAACTTACTGCGCGTCTCAGTGCCCCGGTATTTCCTGGGGCAACGGTCAGTATCGAAGCCTGGAAGAATATGGAGAACTTCTATTTCACCGCTGGTGATGGCGGTAGTGTTATTGCGCTTTCAGGAACGGCGAATTTTGCCTGATTAATGTGTGCGCCAGAAAACATGGTCGCGTACCAGGCTTCGCTTGTCACTTTGATGGCCTCCACCATTGAAACTGAATTGTTGCAGTCGTCTTCTTGCGCGAACCAGACATAGCAACATTGCTCGACCATGCAGGCCATGGCTTCGGCCGCTACTTCAACCGAAACGCCGCGCACTTGATCTGCCCCGCCGATAGCACGGTAGGCAGCCGCGAAACGCTTGACATGGCGGTCTCGCATATTGCGCAGAATCACGCGGAACCGCTCATCAATTGCGGCCGCCTCGATAAACACTCTCATCACGTGACGGTGCTCGTAGTAGTACTCCATATATCCGCGATTTGCCTCTGTTAGGGCGGCGAGCGGATCAGTTTGCAGGATAGGGCGCGTGTGACCGCTTTGGCTGTAGAACTCTTCGTGGATGTCCGCGATCAATGCCGCGAAGACCTCGGTCTTATTATCGAAGTATCGATACAGTCCACCCGTTGATAATCCTGCCTCTGTCGCGATGTCGATCATGCGCGCCTCGACGTAACCATCGCGGGCGAAAATGGTTCGAGCCGCATCAAGAACGGCGCGCTGGGTTTCACGGCCCTTCGCGGTTGTCGGTTCCGCTGGCATTTTCAGAAATCTTTCTTCGTCAGTTGGGCCACGCTTAGGCCGCGGGACAGCGTATCCCAATGACATTGGCGGAACCTTAAAGGCGCACCTGCAAAATCAACATGCACAGCCAACTCCAATCAGTAGGACTTCGGCAGACCCAGAACCCGTTCACTTAAGTAGTTCAACACCATTTCCTGCGAGATGGGAGCCAATCGGTACAGGCGGGACTCTCGCCAGAGTCGCTCTATGTGGTACTCCTTGGCGTACCCGAAGCCACCATGGGTTTGGAGTGCGACATCGCAGGCCTGGAAGCCGGCATCGGCCGCTAGATATTTCGCCGCATTTGCCTCGGCCCCGCAGTGTTTACCCTTATCGAAGAGAGCAGCGGCTCGCATTGCCATGAGCTCGGCAGCCTGCAGGTGCGCCCAACTATCGGCTAGGGGGTGGGCAACCGCCTGGTAGCTGCCTATTGGGTTGTTGAACACAATTCGCTCTTTTGCATACTCAGTTGCCAGACGAAGCGCGGCAATGCCCATACCAATGGCCTCCATGGCAAGCACGATGCGCTCTGGGTTCAGACCGGTAATCAAGTGGTAGAAGCCCTTGCCTATCTCACCGACAATATCGGCGTCTTGAGCTTCTAGGTTGTCGATAAAAACCTCATTAGAGTCAACCGCCGCTCGGCCGAGTTTCTTTATCAAGCGAATGGTGCAGCGGGCGCGGTCAAGAGGTACAAAGAATAAGGTCATACCTTCAAAAGGTCGCTCGTCATCACGCGGTGAGGTTCTTGTTAGTAGCAGAATGTGCGAAGCGTTCTGGGCATTAGTTGTCCAGACCTTCTGCCCGTTGATGAGCCACCGGTCACCATCGCGAACGGCTCGAGTGCTGGTGCGCGAGGTGTCTGAACCCGCATTGGGTTCGGTAACCCCGAAGGCCATCAGCAACTCACCTTTAGCCATCTGAGGCAAAAACGCACTCTTCATGGCATCGGTGCCGTGATGAATTATGGGCGCCGGCGGGAAAACGTAGAAATGAACTGCAGCAGCACCGCTGGTGCCGGCGCCAGATGCGGCGATTTCACGAAGCAGAAGCGCAGCTTCGGTGATACCTAGGCCGAGGCCGCCGTATTCGGGCGGGATGATGATCCCCAGGTAACCGGCATCGGCGAAGGCGCGGACGAACTCCCATGGGTACTCGGCGGCCTCATCTTTTTCATACCAATAGGTCAACGAGAATTCCGAGGCGATTTCGCGTGCGTGCTGGACGAGGTCCTGCTGTAGTTCAGTCAGGTTTTCGTCCGTCATCAGGTACTCGATTTGAGATCGCCGAGAACGGCAAGCAGTGGTGTTGGGTCATCACCAGTCAAGAGGATCTGCGGTTCATTGATACCCCAAGAAACAGCTTCCTGGAGGCGCTCAACGCACTGCGCATGAGTACCAACGATTGTGAGACGTTCAATTATTGAATCGTCCACCGCCGAAATTAGCGCTTTCACCCCACCGGTTGCTAGCCCGTCGCGAATCGGTTGTGCAAGTGCTGGGTCTACGCCGTTGGCCTCGAGCATGGATTCACCGTTCGGCTCGGTAAGCATGAGCCCGATCCCAATTTTGACTCCGGCAACGGCGTCATCGGTCATTTCGCCAACAGCCATCAAAATTGGACTTGCCGCCCGCAGTGCCTCGGGCGCTGTACGCGCGGCTTGGGCCAAATTTAGTGAACTCTGGACGTACTCCTGCGTTCCGTACATCAGGTAAATTCCGTCAGCAGCCTCGCCGGCTAATGCGCACATCTTTGGCCCGGTCGCGGCTAGGTAAATAGGCATGGACTCCCGGAATGGGCGTAGCCCGAGACGAACATGATCCATCTGGAAAACCGCGCCGTCTAGGTTGACTTCATCGCGGGCGAGCAGGGTGCGAATGATGGACACCATCTCACGCGCCGCAGTCAGGGGCTTGGAAACATCTGCACCGAGGGGAATTAGCCCATCACGTGCGCCGATTCCGATCCCGCAAATCGCCCGGCCCTGCGAAAGTTCATCAAGGGTGGTGAAAGTGGCAGCCAACTGCGCAGGATGCCTGGTGAACGGATTGACAACCCCGGTTGCCAGCTCGACCCGATTGGTGGCAACGGCGAGGGCGCTTAGGGTGATAAAGGCATCGCGGGTGACCGGGCCTTCGGCTACCCAAATGGAATCCACTCCAGCGTCTTCGGCCCGCACGGCTAACTCGGTCGCGACTTTGATTTTCAGGCCGCCTTGAAACCAAACTCCGGGGCGTACTAACTCATCATTACTCACAGTTCATCCCACTTCCGTTACGAACTCTGTTTCCACTACCTGGTGCAAATCCTAAAGTTGCTCTAAGTTTTTGCGGCTAGTCGACCCACTGTGCGACTTCGATGAGCACACCGTGCGTTGAGCGAGGGTCAACAAATGCGATCCGCAACTCAGAAAGTACTTGTCCATGTCCGGCATCGTAGTTTTTAAGAACTTTGGGCTCTTCATTTATAAAGCGCAGTCCCTGGCTCTTGAAATGCTCAATTGCAGCTGGTAGGTCGTTAGTGCGAACATTTACCTCGAAAATACCCTCACCGCGCTTGGACAAGAATTTGCCAACCGGCCCCACCCCGGACGGGTCATTGACCATTGCGATGTGGAAATCGCCGATCCAGACGCCACCCATTTTTAACTCAAAGCCTTCGTTCGGGAAGTCCTGAACCTCATCGATGGTGCCCTGCAGGGCACCGCCAAAGGTCTTCGAGGCCGTCTCAATGTCATTAACCGCGATGGTGATTTCGTGAATACTCAGTTCCAGTGCCATGGCTGCGTCCTTTACTGGGTTGGGCGGGTGGTACGTAGCTATTGGTGAGGCAAATGTATTAGCGAGAGCGATGTCACTTTACTGCCAGATCCCAAGGCTGGCAAGAGGTGCCAATAAGTTGCTTATCTAGGGCCATGCGGGGCCGTCTGGCTTACTGGGATTGGAACATTTGCACGACTTCATCCCATTCGGCCAACCAATTGGCCGGCTGCGAGAAGGCTGTGACATCGCTGATCTCCGCGAGGTGCGCAGCGAGGTCTTCGGCGGTCACCTGCCCTTGGGTGCCTGGGTGTTTGAAATAGCCTTTGGTTCGGGCACTGAACAGCCGGGAAACACTGCCCGCACCCACCGACCAAACTTCACCATTTACGGCGCATTCATCAGCTGCGAAATACTCCACGACCGGTGCCGCGTGCTCGGCGCCGACGTATTCATCCGGTAGCGCTGAGTAGAGATCATCGCCAGACATCCGGGTGCGGGCCATTGGGGCCACCCCGTTCACGCGAATACCGTGGCGTTCACCTTCAAGTGCGAGCACAGTGAGTAGCCCACCGATGCCACCCTTGGCCGCTGCATAGACGTCGGCCCCATAAATACCAAACACACCGAGCCCTGAGGTGGTGAAGATGATGCGACCGCGCTTTTGTTCCATCATGACAAGGTAGGCAGGTTTGGTCACATAGAAGGCGCCGCCTAGATGCACATCAAGAACGTCGCTGATGGTTCGCACATCGAGCTTGGCGAAGGAGGACAACCGCATATTACCGGCATTGTTGACGACAATATCGACGCCACCGAACTCCGAAATTGCGTGGTTGACGATTTCTTCGCCGCCATCAGCACTGGCAACCGAGGTGTAATTCGCTGCTGCTTGGCCACCATGAGCCAAGATCTCGGCAACGACCATGTCGGCCGGGGAGGTATCACCGCCAACACCGTCAAGGGCTGATCCAAGATCATTTACCAATACTTTGGCGCCACGCGCGGCTAGGGCGATTGCGTAACTGCGGCCGAGTCCAGCGCCAGCGCCGGTCACGATTGCGACCCTGTCCTTCAAACTGAAACCTTCTTTGCCAGGCGTTACCGCGGTCACTTTATTGGTCATCGTTACCTCTCGGATTGCAGCCAGTTACGCATTGTTGAAACCAAACCGGATGGATCTTCATCGGTAATTAGGTGCCCGACGCCGGGGAGCTCGACAAATTCAGCATCCCGCAGCTGTTCGAGCATAATTTCCGCGGCACGCCTGGGGCACCAAAGGTCGTTCTCGCCATTGATAATAAGAACTGGGGCAGAAATCGCCGGTAGGCGGTCATTAATTGATTCGTCTCGCATTGAGCAAACCGCACGAGCCCCATTTAGGTATCCGCCTCGGTCGCCGATGGCTTCGATGCGTGCAGCCGTGATGGTGGAGACATTATTCCCGGGCTTAGCAAGCTGTGCGGTGGTGTCGTTGTACATAAGTTCATATATACGCTCGTCGGGCGCCGTCTTAAATACTTCAATCCGCTCGACCATTGCGGCGGCCGCCGTCTTGCCAACGACCGATGAGGTGGCAACCGCGATGACCCCCGAGACGAGGTCGGGCCGCTCGGCGGCCGCCCACAAGGCGATTACCCCACCGAGTGACAAACCAACGCAGGTGGCTGGTCCCACCGCTGTCAAGAACTCGACCAGGTCTTGTCCGAGTTGGGCCAAGGTACCGGCGCCGGCACCAAGTGGCGAGGTGCCATGTCCTCGAATGTCATAGGCGAAACAGTGATACTCGGGCAAGGCTCGCTGGATTTCAGCCCAGATTCGATGGTCCTGGCCTAACCCGTGGATCAGAACCAATCGCGGGCCGGCGCCACTAACTGCCCCTGCTACCCGCTCCGCTCCGGTGTCCCAAAAAGTGGTCTGGTCGCCGGTGCCCATAGGATCAAATTACCTTCCGGCGGAGGGAGCTCTATTATTGACGAGAGCGACGTCACTTTACTACAATCGAGTTTAACTGAGTAACCATGTCCAGTTAAGCATTAATTCAGGTGGGCTTTTTAGTGAATGTGGCTGTCGGAAGAGAGATGTCAATGGTGGTTGGTGATGGTCCTCCCGCAGCCGCCCTAGATGCGCTGAAATTTCCAAATTCCCGAAAGCAGACCCTAGATGCCCAGTACCTTGGCCTAGGCCCGGGTTCTAGTCAGCGGTCCGCGAAGTGAAGCCGAATACCAGTGTTGGGATGGCGTGTCAAACATGACGGTGGTGACCGACGGCGCTGGGGTGTCACTTGAATTAAATGGCATTGTCAAAAGATTTGGTGATCTAACCGCGGTGAGCAGCTTTGATATTTCATTTGCCCCGGGCCAGGTACACGCGCTCCTCGGCGAAAATGGTGCTGGCAAATCCACTTTGATGAATGTAGCTGCCGGATTCTTGACACCCGATGTTGGTGAGATAGCTGTGGGCGGTCAGCAGGTGAGATTTGGGTCGCCTAAGGATGCGATTGACGCTGGTATCGGAATGGTCCACCAACACTTTAGTTTAGTGGAGCAATTCACGGTGGCCCAAAACTTGGCGATTGGTGCGCGGGATATTGGAAGATTGACTTCGACAAAAGAACTAAACACCAGGGCATTAGAAATTGGTGAAAGATATGGGCTAAAAGTAAGCCCTTCGAAAGTTGTAGGGTCACTTTCGGTCGGGGAAAAGCAGCGTGTTGAGATTTTGCGCACCTTGTCACGGGGTGCCAGAGTTCTAATCCTTGATGAGCCCACCGCGGTTTTGACCCCCGAGGAGAGCGAGCAACTCTGCGTAAACCTGCGATCAATGGCAGGGGCAGGTGCCACCATTATTTTCATCTCACACAAACTCAATGAAGTGCTATCGGTTGCTGATCACGTCTCAGTTATGCGAGGTGGAGCACTAGTCGACTCCCTCGAGCGACGTGAATGCAATCTTCAATCATTGGCCAAGAGCATGTTTGATGATTTTGGCACGGCTGATGAAAGACCCAGAACTCAATCAGCCACTTCAATTGGCGAAGAAGTATTGGTCGTGCGCGGTATTCAGGCGCGCGATGAGCGCGGGGCGGTTGCACTTAAAGGCCTTTCATTGAGTGTGCACGCTCATGAAATCGTGGGTTTGGTAGGTGTGGCGGGCAATGGTCAGCAGGAACTCGAGCAGATAGTCGCTGGAATCCGTAAACCGGATAGTGGCACCGTATCGATTCACGGGACCCAGGTTGGTAACGTACAAGATGCCCTCAAGGCTGGTTTGGGCTACATCCCAGAAGATCGCCGTGGCACAGGTCTGGTGCCAGCTCAGCCAATCTGGCTAAATTCGATTCTACGAATTTACAAAGACGATTTGGTATCCAAGGGCTTGATAATCAAGACCGGAAAAGCCAAGAAGTATGCGCGTGACCTCGCCGAGTCAGTTAATCTATCGACAAATGATGTAACGACGCTGGTGCAGCACCTATCTGGCGGTAATGCCCAGAAGTTACTAGCAGGCCGCGAACTCAGTGGCGACAAGAGTGCGGTGGTAGCCGTAAACTCGACGCAAGGGCTAGATGTAAAAGCCGCCGCCGCTGTGCGTGAGCGCTTAATCCAAGCCCGTGAAGATGGTCTCGCGGTCCTACTTATCTCCGCCGATCTAGATGAAGTTGTCCTGCTTTCGGATCGAATCGTGGTTCTTTACGAGGGGTCGGTGGTGGGCGAGTTCGCGGCCGAAGATGCAGACCTGGATGAAATTGGCAGGCTCATGGGAGGCGAGACCAGCAATGGAAATTCCTAAGCTGATTTGTAACTGGTCAGGTGGCCGATCATGAAGGAAAGTTTGATCGACGCTGTCGCCGTATTGCCGCCGACCCCGAAACGTAGTTTTTCGCCGTGGCGCATTGAGCGCCGCCCGGACCCCGAGCGAATTAGCCTTTATCGAATCTCCGCGGTACTTCTTGGCCTTGCCGTGTCATTGGTGGTCGCCCCCTTCTTCACGAGCACCCCACCTGCGGAGTTCTACGGCGCGATTTGGTCTGGAACATTCGGGTCGCCATTGGGTATGTCCAATGTTCTTACCATCGCCACACCATTGATCTTGGCCGGCTTGGCAGCATCAATCCCATATCGACTTGGTCTATGGAACGTCGGTATTGATGGCCAGATGCTGATGGGCGCCTGGACAGCGACCGCGGTCGCCTTCGCCATGCCGCAAGCTCCGGGTTTCCTGATGATCCCGACCATGATGATTGCCGGGATGATCGGTGGCGCACTTTGGATCATCATCCCGACTTTTGCTCGGTTGGTCCTGGGGGTGAGCGAGGTGATAACCACCTTCCTGCTCAACTTCGTGGCGGTTGGTTGGGTGGCGTACTGGTGTACCGGCCCTTGGTACCCAAAAAGTTCAGCGGGTGGCGTGCGGGCTGAGCCGATACCGATCCAGGGTGAAATCGGCAAAATGGACATCCAAGGGATCGTGGTTACTTGGGGTATCCTTATCTCCATCGCACTGCCATTTGTTTTCTGGGCGGCTTTTCGCTTCACTCGCTGGGGCTACGAAGTCACCATGATCGGTGACAACCACCGAGCAGGTCGGTACGGCGGCATGAACGTGCGCAGGCTTCTTGTCACCTCAATGCTTATGGGTGGCTTGTTGGCCGGGTTCGGCGGGACTATCTACATGATGGGCACGTCAGGACAACTTTCCACCAGTCTGACTAACAACACCGGGTTCAACGGGTTAGTGATTGCAGTTCTTGCCGGTTCGAATGAACTAGCGGTGCTTGCACTTGCTTTCATTTACTCGCTTTTGCTAGCGGGTGGTGGATCACTCGGTATAGTTGGCGTTGATTCAGACTTGGTTTTTGCAATTATTGGTATCACATTGATTTTTGGATCTTTTGGCGAAGCCTACGCCCGACTCCGCTTGGTAAGGACTAAGAGTGCCGGTGCGCGGTCTGACTCGAAAGTCAAGGAGGCACCGTGGACTATCAATTCCTCGCACTAACAATTGCCACGGCGATTGGAATAAGTACTGCAATTCTGGTAGCCGCCACCGGCGAATTACTAGTTGAAAAAGTCGGGGTCTACAACATCGCCCTTGAGGGCGTGATGCTGGTAGGCGCGCTAACGGGGTTCATCGCGGGACAAACCACCGGGTCTTGGGTTCTGGGCCTGATCGCTGGTGGTGTAGCCGGGTGCGCTTTCGCGATGGTCTTTGGGTTGATTACCGTAGTTTTGCGCACCGACATGATCGTCGTAGGCGTCGCGTTGATCCTGGTGGCGCTCGGCACTACGCAAACCATCGGTTCAAGTTACGTGGCTGTAGAGGCTGTAACTAAGATCCCAAATGCCGATATTCCCGTACTTTCTTCACTGCCGTTTATTGGCACCGCGTTGTTCCAACAGACTTGGGTAACCTACATCGCGATGGCACTTCCATTTGTTGTTGCTTTTATTCTTTTCAGAACTCGGCATGGCCTGAACATGCGAGCTATTGGCGAGAATCCAAATGCTGCGGACACCGCTGGCATCTCGGTCATAGGGTGGCGGCTGTTCTATGTGGCAGTGGGCGGGGTCTTGGCCGGCGTTGGTGGGGCATACATAACCCTTGGGATCGTCGATAGTTGGGCCGGCAATGTCACCGCAGGCCAAGGTTGGATTGCATTCGCGATTGTCTTCTTTGCGGGCTGGCAGCCACTTTGGATTTTGGTGGGGGCCTATTTCTTTGGGGCGCTGAGCGTGCTGGGTGATGTTGGCCAAGTCATGGGCTGGGGGGTGCCGAGTGAGGCGTTCACGGTCTTGCCTTATGTGGGCACGGTGGCCGTGATGATGCTGCGGGCCTGGAAACAAAAAAGCAAGGGTGCGGTTAGTTGGCCGGCGGCCTTGGGGTTGCCCTTCTACCGGGGCTGAATTTCGATTCTAAAACGACCACAAATATAACGTTTTGGCCTCAAGTAATAAAAGTGACGTCACTCTCTTGACAGGCAAACGGGGTCTCGCTAGGCTCTGCAAAGTTGTTGAAAGTTGCCGTCCTAGGTGGCAGAAATGCGCTGATGACGGTTTTTGGCCCCGTATTTCGGGGTGGAAGAGCAGCACCGGCTTGCGGCACATGCGGCGGATAGTCGGACCCTAGACATGACAGGAACCCATATGAGGAACAGAAAAATCGTACCGGCGGTCCTTTTAGTTGGACTCGTCAGTCTCGTTGCAGCTTGCAGTAGTTCCACTCCAGCTGCAACTGAAGCAGCCCCGGCGGCGACCGAAGCCCCGGCGGCGACCGAAGCCCCGGCGGCGACCGAAGCCGCAGCCCCGGCTGTAAGCGAGGCTCCAGTAGTCCCGCTCAATATCACGTGGCTCTATACCGGCCCAGAAAATGACGGCGGTTACAACGTCATCAATGAGGTGGCAATGAATGCCATGGGGACGGTTCCAGGAGTCAAGGTGAATGGCATATTTGACGTGCCTTACTCAGATGAGGCCTCACAAATCACTCGCCAGGCAATTGCAAATGGTGCTCAGGTAATCGTCGACACCACCGGCATCGGCACCTATCTCACAGATGTGTGTGCGGAGAACCTAGACAAGGTGTACTGCTACTCAGGTGCTGATGCTGGCCCACAGCCGGCGAATTCAGCAAGCTGGTGGCTACCTGATTGGGATCTAAGTTACGCTGCGGGCGTCGCTGCCGGATTGATGACCAAGTCCAACATCATCGGAGCTGTAGTCCCATATGAGATCCCGATCGCGGTTCAAGGGATTAATGGCTACGCGCTTGGGTGCCAGAGCGTGAATCCTGCGTGTGAAGTCAAAGTTGTTTACATGAACAGCTACTTCGATCCGACCGCCGCAACGAAGGCTTCGAAGACCTTGGTTAATGCGGGCGCAGACGTACTCCGCAATCTCACCGATGATGCAAGTTTTTGCAAGGTAGCTGAAGAAGAGGGCGTTTACGCAGTCGGTGAGTACAACGACTTCGCATCTGCGTGCCCGAACTCCATCATCACCTCAACGGTCTGGGACTTTTCAGACTACATGATCGAGGAGGCCAAGGAGATTCAAGCCGGGATGTTCCAAAGCACCGGCGATAGTGGTTTCCCCGAGATCACCCCGTTGAAGATTGGTCTTGGCGGCCCGCGCCTGGGTACCTTCGGGGCCTTCGTACCGGCTGATGTAAAGGCTCAGGTCGAAGGGATCTTCGCGGAAATGGTCGATGGCAAGAACTTCTTCGTGGGCCCGATCTACGACCAAAAGGGCAAGGAGAAGGTCAAGGCAGGTGTTGAACTTGATGACAAGTTCTTGTTCCATGGCTGGGATTGGTACGTGAAGGGCGTTACTGCCAGCGAGGGCTGAGTAGTAACTAGCGGTACCCGTACGCAAACTCCGGACCACGACACCTGTGTCGTGGTCCGGAGTTTCGTGTGAGAGTGTTAGTGCCGGTTGAAACCGCTAGGTTTGAGAGAGACATGTCAACGGATTTTGGGACTGATGCCGACGTTCAGGATCTGTTCCGGACAACGGCACGGCGTTTCTTTGAAGCAAAGGCGCCACTTGATTGGCTAGCGATCAGGGCCGATGAAACCCAGACCCGCCATGGAGACTACCTCTGGCATGAATTTGTTGACATGGGCTGGACCGGAATCACCTTTCCGGAAGATGCCGGTGGGGCGGGACTTCGATTCAGTGATCAAGTGTTCTTGTTTGAAGAACTCGGGCGGGTGCTTTATCCGGGGCCATATTTCTCGAACTTCGCTTTGGCGGCTGCCTGTATCGAAACTGACCCGCACCTCGTTGAAGAATTAATCTCCGGTAAGAAGACATTTACCTTGGCGTGGGCGGAGCCCGGGAGCGATCGACTTATCAATGGCGATGCTGCGGTACTTTGCCGGGCCGAACCTGCTGGTGATTTTTGGCAACTTTTTGGGACAAAAATCGCAGTGCCCGATGCCGCCTTGGTGACGAGCGCCGTGGTACTTGCCCAAGGACCGGACGGAGTTAGCCTCTACCTGATCGAACTCTCCGGGCCTGGCGTCACGGTGTCTCCCCAGGAAGGCATTGATGGCACGCGCCGCGAATATGAAATCAATTTGGATGGTGCCAGCGCCACCATGTTGGCCACACCGGCACGGACCCCGGTGCTGCTTGCGGAAACTAGTCGCCGCTCGAGCCTAGCCGCTGCCTTCGAAGCGCTCGGGGTTGCAGAACGGGTACTTACTGACATCGTCCAGTATGCGAACTCACGCGAGCAGTTCGGTAAACCCATCGGTGCCTTCCAAGCGGTTTCGGGACCATTAGCTGATTGTTTCGTAGCTATTCAATTGGCTCGCGCGCTCGCGGAGTGGGGGGTGCTGGCTTTCGAGCAGGGTGATCCGGCAACCGATATCGCTATTGCCGCCGCCAAAGCCAGTGCCTGCGAAGCAGCCTCGAAAACCGTCGAGCGGGCCATCCAAGTGGCCGGTGCTATCGGCTTTACGTGGGAGTATCACCTGCATCGCTTTTTGCGACGCAGCATCTGGCTCGAATCTTTCGAGGGCACTTCAACGACTCTGCGGGCGAAGGTTGCGGCAGCCTTAATGGATCCGAGATCTACAATCAAAACAGTTGAGTTGCTGGATGATGTCGCTGCGGTGGAGTATAGGCAGGAAGTTCGTGAGTGGATCAGCCAAAACTTAAAAGGGGCGGGTAGTGGACTTGATCTGATTAGTTCGCTGGAGTCCTATGAGCAGACAAAGCGGTTATGGCGCGCTGCAATGTGTGACACCGGAAACCTAGTCGCGCACTGGCCGGTGGAATATGGCGGTAAGGGCCTATCAGATGTCTACACGGCAATCTTTCGCGAGGAGGCGATTAAGGCCCATCCGCGGGTTTCGCACGGTGATTGCGGAGTAGATTTGGTGGCACCGTTGCTGATGCGTTACGGCACCGCCGCCCAGCGCGAGCGGTTCTTGGAGCCGATCCGCATGGAATCTGAGATTTGGACTCAGGGCTTCTCCGAACCCAATGCGGGATCAGATTTGGCTGCATTGCAGACCCGGGCGGTCAACGACGGCTCTAATTGGATCTTGAACGGCAATAAGATTTGGGCGACCTACGCTCCGGTCGCGGACTGGATTTTCGTACTTGCCCGCACGGATCCTGAGGCCAAGAGGCACCGCGGGATCTCTTGCTTCCTAGTTGACGCTAGATCTCCGGGTGTTGAGATCCGTCCCATCCGAGATATTTCCGGGGATAGCGAGTTCGGGGAGATCTTTTTCACCGACGTACAGGTGCCGGACGCCAATATGCTCGGGGGGGTCAATGAGGGCTGGGGCGTCGCAGTAATGACTTTGGCTCATGAGCGCGTCATTGAGTCATACGAGGATATCGGTGAACTCGGCTTTGTCTTCGATCGGCTACTAGATGGGTACCGATTGGTAGAGGGGTGGGACTCTGACGGGAGTGCTGGTGGTTCGGCGGCCGAGAACTCACTCACCCGAGATCGCATCGCTAGGTTATGGAGCCAATTGCAGGCCGTCAGGTTGGTTCAATACCGGTGCGTGTTGGCGCTCGAGCACTCAGATACCCCACCGTCTGAAAGCGAGATCGTTAAACTTGTGTGGTCCGAGATCGCTCAGGAGGTTGCGAAGTTAGCCGTCGAATTATTTGCCTCAGGTACGACCAACCGCGGACCGGGGTCCAATAATTCGGAGTATTGGCGATGGAATTACCTTGTTGCTCGATCCTTAACCATTTACGCCGGTACTTCAGAGATCATTAAGAGTGTCGTAGCTGAACGCGTGCTCGGACTGCCTAGATCTAGATAATTGTGTAAGTCACAAACCTACCAGCTAAGGGAAGAGACGAAATGGAACCGAAACTCATCGCACCCGGCGATGTTAAGCGCGTGGGAGTTGTAGGTGGCGGGGTAATCGGCATTGGGTGGGTACTGCACTACTTGCGGATGGGATTTGATGTTACGGCCTACGACCCGATGCCGGAAGCCCGAGTTCGCATTCAATCGATGGTTGATGACACTTGGCCGCTGATGGTCGATTTGGGCTTACGTCCTGGTGCTTCACGCGATCGGCTGACGATTGTCAGCACCCTAAGTGATGCTGTTTGCAATGCCGACGTAGTTCAGGAGGCGGTACCAGAAGTTCCAGAAATGAAGACTAAGGTATTTGCGGAGATGGATAAGTTTGCTCCATCGCATGCAGTCTTGCTAACTAGTACGTCAGGCATCAGCATGACAGTTATCCAGTCTGAGTCCGAGCACCCAGAACGCATGGTGGTAGGCCACCCCTTCAACCCGCCATACCTCGTCCCGCTTGTTGAGATTCTTGGTGGCGCAAGGACGGCACCAGCGGCCGTTGAGTGGGCTCGGGAGTTCTACTCGCTCAATGAGAAAGACCCGATTGTGCTGGAGCGTGAGGTGCCCGCATTCATTGCTAGCCGGCTCCAGGAGGCGATGTGGCGTGAGGCTCTGCACATGATTGCGGAGGGGGAAGCAACGGTAGAGCAAATCGACATCAGTGTGCGTCAAGGCCCGGGATTGCGTTGGGCGATAACCGGCCCCATGATGAACTTCCACTTGGCCGGCGGTCCGGGTGGGATGGCGCATGTACTCGATCACTTTGGGCCGACATTGACCGAGCCGTGGACGAGACTGGTGGCACCAGAGCTCACGGATGAATTGCGCCAGCGGGTGATTGATGGGTGTGACCGCGAGGCGGCTGGAAGGTCGGTGGCGGATTTGGTGGCAGAGCGCGATAGATGCCTCGTCGCAATCATGCGTGCCCGTGATGCGATCCAGATCCCGAATGCGGGCAAGGCGCCGGGTTCAGCATCTGGTGTGCCTGCGTGACAGCGAAACCTTCGGCGCAGAACCTCACGTCGCTGTTTGCACCGAGCTCGATAGCGGTGTTCGGCGCGAGTAGCCGGCAGGGGCGGCCCGGTTACCAAGTCCTTGAAGCGTTGCAAAGGATTGATCCGAGTAAGAGTATCTACCCGATAACCCCCCGATACGAAGAGATTCTCGGCCTGAAATGTTTCTCCGATATTGGGGAGGCGCCCGCCGCTGAGCTCGCCATCATTGCGGGTTCAAGTGATCGAATTGAGACTGAGGTTTCTGCTGCCATTGCCTGCGGGGCCAAGAGTCTGTTAGTTTTCGGCGCGCCGACCTCGAATCCTGATCGGCCAAAGTGGCTGTGCCGAATCGGCGACATGGCTCGCGAAGCTGAGGTAAGCATGCTTGGTCCGGACACGCTCGGATTTGTCAACTACTCGCAAAAATGTGGAGCTACCTGGGCAATTCCCGAACAGATCGAACCTGGTGGCATTGCAATAGTTTCACAGTCGGGCACCGTTTATTGGGAGGCCATCACCAACGATCCGCGCCTAAGATTTTCGTTCTCGGGCCATAGCGGCCTCGAGTCGACGTTAACGATGGCGGATCTGATCAAATACTGCCTGACAATAGATTCAACACGCGTTATCGGGATCTACGTCGAGACCGTGCGCGATGCGGAAGGATTTGAACAATCCTTAGCTGAAGCAGCTGACCGCGAAATCCCCGTAGTTGCACTGTATGCGGGTCGTACGGATAAGTCGCGAACCCAAATGATGACCCACGCTGGTCGCCTTGCGGGAGGCCGCTCAGACCTGGAAGGCATTTTGAACCGTTATGGCGTAGCCCGGGCCACCTCACCGGATGAGTGGTGGACGACACTCGCGCTCTTGGGGAGCGAGCGCCGCATTGGTACCGGCGGCCTTGCCGCGGTAATGGACTCTGGCGGCGGTCTCGCGATGTATCTGGATTTCGCCGAGGAACTCGGGGTACCGCTGGCGGAATTGAGCCCTGCAACCAAGAATGAGATATCGGTGCTTTTGGGCTATGACGGTGAAATTGGCAGTGCGCTGGATTTTTGGATTGGCGACTCAGATAGACATGCGCGAACCGAAAAGCTAATAGCGACCTTGGCCGCGGATGATGACACGGCTGCGGTGATGGCATTCACGACTTACGCTGAGTCGAAGAGCGCTGGCTTCGCTGAGAGCGTGGCTGATGCGTGCCTGCAGGTGATCACCCAGACAGCAAAGCCAATCGTGGCGGCCACCTACACGAGCAGGCAGTTACAGCCAGACCTAATGCTAAGGATTGCTGATGCAGGGATCCCGATTCTCGATGGGATGAAGACAGCCCTTATTGCCTTCAGGCACGCCTTTCGGTACCGATCATTCCAAACTCTGCGAAATCACTTGTCCAGCAATGCTGTCGCATCGAACATCATCGATACCGCTCAGATTGATTCATGGAAGCGGCGGTTTGGTGGGGCCTCGCAACTTGCTGAAGCTGATGCACTGGCATTCCTGTCGGATTTTGATATCCCCTGTGTGCGAACAATCCGCGCGAACACCGTGGACGGCGCGGTAGATGCAGCCGAAGAGCTTGGGTATCCCGTTGTCCTAAAGACCGATGAGGGCCTCGCACACAAAGCGGCACATGGAGGAGTACATCTTGCACTTCAGGACTCCAATGCGGTTCGTAGTGCCTACTCTAAGGTCGCGGCCGGCCTTGGCCCCAAAGTCATCATCGCCCCGATGGCGTCTGGTCGTGAAATCGCAATAGGCATGGTTTATGGCCAATTTGGACCGACGATGATGATTAGTGCGGGTGGTGTGTTGATCGAACTGCTCAAAGATCGTTGCTACCTACTTGGGCCGGTTTCGCCAGAAGAAGTCAAAAGTGCGGTGGAAGATCTTCAGGTGATGCGCGTTATCTCGGAATCATTAGGGTTGAATGCGGTTGCTGAGACGAAATTGTACGAGCTCATCAGCAGGATTTCGCACCTTGCATTTGCTTTTGGCGGGGTGGTGAGCGAACTTGATATCAATCCGGTTCTGGTGAGCGCAGATGGATGTGTCGCAGTAGACGCGCTTATTGGTTTGTCATCTAACTAATGTTTAATCTGAAGGGGAGTTGACTGCAATGGATACGGTGCGAGTTGAAGAACGAGGGCATGTCCTTGAGGTCACTTTGGATAAACCGAAGGCGAATGCCATTGATGGGCCAACCAGCCGGGCGATGAGCAAGATCTTTGTTGAATTTCGAGATAACCCAAAGTATCGAGTTGCGATCTTGACCGGAGCCGGCGAGCGGTTCTTTTGTGCTGGCTGGGACTTGAAGGAGATTTCCGATAGGGGAGAACCCGATACTGACTTTGGTGAAGGCGGTTGGGGCGGGCTCCAGGAGCTACCAGGACTCAATAAGCCGGTTATTGCGGCAGTCAACGGCATGGCCCTTGGGGGTGGCTTCGAACTCGCGCTTGCTGCAGATCTAATTGTTGCAGCCGATCACGCGCAGTTTGCGCTCCCCGAAGTCAAGGCTGGGATTTTGGCCGATGCGGCAACAGTGAAACTCCGCAGGCGCATGCCGTATCACGTTGCGGTGGATTTGCTAATGACTGGCAGATGGATGGATGCCCAAGAAGCCAAGCAGTGGGGGTTATTACGTGATGTGGTACCGCTAGCAGATTTAATGGCCACGGCGCGCGATCTAGCTGACATGATCGCGGCCGGCCCCCCGTTGCTTTACCCAGCGATTAAGGAAACACTCCGAGAGACCGAGGAAATGATGGTTCAGGAAGCTTTCGATGAGGTCAATAGCGGGCGCTTGAAGGCGGTAGCGACGCTGTATGCCAGCGATGACACCCTCGAAGGTGCAAGAGCTTTTACTGAAAAGCGCGACCCAGTTTGGAAAGGCCGCTAACGTCGCCCATCGCCAGTTGCAAGACTAACGAAGCAGGCGGTCTCGGGCTTCCTCGGCGCTTGCTAATTTGCCGCCGAGGCGTTGCACGATTTCCTTGGCTCGGGTCACGAGATCAGCATTAGACGCCAGCACGCCGCGGTCTAAGAACAAGTTATCTTCGAGGCCGACTCGAAGGTTGCCGCCCATCAACATGGCCTGAGCAACCATCGGCATTTCCATTCGGCTGATTGCGAAACCACTCCAGTTTGATCCCTGAGGTAGGTGATCACGCATAGTCTGCATTGCCTCAGGAGTTGCCGGCGCACCATAAGTCAGGCCAAGGCAAATCTGGAACAACGCGGGGGAGGCGATTAAACCCTCGGTGATAAGGCGCTTGGCGAGTTCAATATGGCCTAGGTCAAAAACCTCAAGTTCGGGTTTAACCCCTAATTCCATTATTCGCTTAGCGCTTGCGCGCAGGTACGACGGTGTCATGACATAAAGCATGCTGTCGTCATCGAAGTTCATGCTGCCGCAGTCGAGCGAGCAAATGTCCGGGAGCAGCTCCTCAACATGCACCAGCCGTTCCATCGGCCCGACAAAGTCACCGCCTGGGGCGGGAGTGTCATTGGCACCATCGGCACCAACAATCATGTCGCCGCCCATGCCGGTGGTCAGGTTGATTACGACGTCAACCTTGCTATCGCGAATTCGCTCGACCACCTCGCGGAAGTAAGCGGGCTTTCGGCTACCTTGACCAGTTTCGGGTTCGCGCACATGGATATGGACGATCGCGGCGCCGGCCTTCGCGGCCTCGATGGCGGCGGTGGCTACTTGTTCCGGGGTAACCGGCAGGTCTGGGTGTTTCGCCAGGGTGTCTCCGGCACCGGTGACGGCGCAGGTGAGGAATGGCTCCCAATTAACAGCACTGACGGTCATCGGCTTTTCCGCTCTGTTGGTGGACTGCACTTATGGCATAGCCTTGTGGTTAATCGACTATAGCAAAAGAAACAAGTGACGTCACTATCTGTTATATTTTGGCCCGGAGGGCTGAAATCACGTGGGCGGAGGGGATTTGATGGGGAGCCGCCAAAGCCCGGCGCTGGTCGGCGCAGCCAATCTTCCGTCGAGCGTCCGCATCTGGGAGGTCGGCCCCCGCGATGGCCTCCAAAATGAGCAGCAGATCATCGACACCGATCACAAGGTGGCGTTCATCGATCGGTTGAGCGCGGCGGGGCTCCCGGTGATCGAGGCCACGAGTTTCGTGCGGGCCGATCGGATCCCGCAATTGGCCGACGGTGCGCAGGTGATGTCGCGCATTGCTCGCAAGCCCGGGGTGCGGTACCCGGTGCTGGTGCCAAATGATCGGGGCTTGGATGCGGCGGTGGCAGCTGATGCTCGCGATATCGCGGTGTTTGCAAGCGCCACGAATACTTTCGCTGAACGCAACTTGGGTCGCACCCTCGCCAACCAGATGGAGATGTTCACTCCCGTCGTGCAACGTGCGGTCGGGCTAGACATCCCGGTGCGCGGTTACATATCAATGTGTTTTGGTGATCCATGGGAAGGCAAAGTTGATCCACGCCAAGTTGTTGACGTCTGCCGGCAACTCGTGGATGTTGGGTGCGGTGATATCAGTGTGGGCGACACGATCGGGGTGGCAACACCGGGCCAGGTTGGTGAGTTGATCGGCTTACTTGTTGATTCGGGCATCGGCCTAGGTAGCATCGGTGTGCATTTCCATGATACGTACGGGCAGGCACTTGCCAATACTTTGGCGGCGTTGCAAGCCGGGGTCAGCACCGTCGATGCCTCAACCGGTGGGCTGGGCGGGTGCCCGTATGCCGAGTCGGCTACCGGCAACCTCGCGACCGAAGATCTCGTCTGGATGCTTGACGGCCTCGGCATCCAAACGGGAGTCGACCTCGGCGCCCTCGTCGCAACCTCGACCTGGCTCGCGCGCGAACTGGGCCGGCCGGTGGCCTCGCGGGTTGCCCAAGCCCTGCGCACTTCCACCTGACTTCAACATCGGGCAAGATGGCGGCGTGAGTACCAACACCGTGCGGCCAGAACTGGTCAAAACCTTGGCCCAGATCGTGGGCGATGCGCACCTATATACAGGTAGTGATCGCGTAGCGCCTTATGTCACCGACTGGACGCGGCGCTTTGGCGGGCCGTGCCTTGCGGTGGTGCGACCGGGGAGCGCAGGCGAAATTGCCGAGATCCTGCGCGCCTGTGCCGCTGCGGGGGTGCCGGTTTTGCCCCAGGGCGGCAACACCGGTCTGGTGGGCGGGTCGGTGCCGGCGGCAAGTGGCGACCAACCACCGGTGATCATTTCGATGCTCCGACTAACTAACCTCGGTGCGGTTGATGAGCTCTCGGGACAGGTAACTGTCGGGGCCGGTGCCACCTTGGGAGAAGTGCAACGCCACGCGGTGGCGGCCGGTTGGCGATACGGGGTCGATCTCGCCGCCCGCGACTCGGCAACCATTGGCGGCACGGTTGCAACCAACGCCGGTGGCATCCATGTAATCGCGCACGGCATGACGCGCGCGCAAGTTGTTGGTATCGAGGCGGTGCTCGCCGATAGTTCGATCATCTCGCACCTAAGTGGCATGTTGAAGGACAACACCGGTTACGACTTAGCCGCTTTGCTCTGCGGATCCGAGGGCACCCTGGGGGTCATCACCGCGGTTCGCCTTCGACTGCACCGACCACTTGGGCGCACCACCGTCAGCCTTGTTGGCACGTCCTCCTACGCCGAAGCACTTGCACTGATGGCGCGAGCGGGGATCGCCTCCGAGTCGAATGCTCCCGGGTCACGATTACTTGCCGCGGAGGTAATCGATGCACCGAGTATGGATTTGGTCTGTGCGGTTGCTGAACTACCCTGGCCACTGGAACAACGCTGGCCGGTCGTGGTACTACTTGAAGTAGTTGACGGTGGCGACGGTTCTGGATTACCGCTAGATGAATCGGCTGATGCCGTCGTCGCCTTCGATGCGGCTGACCAACTGCGCCTGTGGGCGTATCGCGAACGCCAAGCCGAGGCTTATGGCGCCGCCGGTGTAGTTCATAAACTTGATGTGTCGGTACCACTGCCGAAACTTGCCGCGTGTGCGGATGAACTTGTTGCACTTGTTGGGACCTTGCCCGAGGTCGACACCTTTGGCATCTTCGGTCACCTTGCCGACGGCAACATGCATGTTGAGATTGTTGGCCCCGCAGCTGATGACCTGCGCGCTGACCTTGCCGTGCTCGAATGCGTTTCGCGTTACGGCGGGTCAATCTCCGCCGAGCATGGTGTTGGCCGCGCGAAGGCTGCGCATCTTCACCTGTGCCGTTCGGCAGCCGAGATCACCGCGATGCGGGCGATCAAGGGTGCCCTAGACCCGAAGGGCCTAATGAACCCCGGGGTGCTGTTCTACTAGAGGCGGAGCAGGGCCCGCAACTGCGCGGCATCATCAACAATGGCAACCGCTCCAGCAGCGGTCAACTCCGCGCGCGACCCGTACCCCCAAAGTACCCCGATTGTTGGAATGCCGAACTGTTTAGCGCCGAGCACATCATGGCTGCGGTCACCAACCATGTGGATATCAACGGCGGCGGGGTCGTCAATACCAAGTTCTTCAAGAGTGTGGGCAATGACATCGGCCTTATGTTGGCGGGCGCCATGCATTTCGGCGCCACCGATAAAGGTGAAATACCCGTCGAGCCCAAAATGGGTCAGGATGCGGGTTGCCGATGCTGTTGGCTTCGAAGTTGCCGTAGCGACGGTGGCACCTTGGGCGCGCAGGTCGGCGAGAATTTCTGGCATCCCTGGGTAAACCGCGTTTTCATACTCACCGACCTCGTGGTAACGCTCGCGATATTTGGCGATCAACCGCGTGCTCTCAGCTGGGGTTAGTCCGAAATGATTGGTAAAGGTGTCAACCAGCGGCGGGCCGAGAAAACTGCGCATGTCATCGTCATCGGGACCTTCTAAATCCATATCGGCAAGTGCGTAGCGAATGCAAGCAATCATGCCGGGGGCCGAGTCGGTAATGGTGCCATCGAGGTCAAAGAGCACCGCGCGCGAGTTAGTCACCGCGGCATCATGCCATGGCAAGGCATCATGTCTTGGTACGTCATCGGGCAGGGGTATGGGAACCTTGGCCTGTGTCGATCATGGTCGTGGCCCATCGCGGCTCCAATGAGGAGGAGCCAGAGCACAGTTTGGCCGCCTATTTGTTGGCGGTCGAAGAGGGGGCGGATGGGGTTGAATGTGATGTTCGGCTAACCGCCGATGGCACTTTAGTGTGTGTTCATGACCGCCGGGTGAGCCGCACCAGTAATGGGCGCGGGGTGGTGTCAGCACTGACCCTGCCTGAGCTTGAGCGCCAAGATTTCAGTGGCGGACCATCAGTATGGCGTGACTTTGAGGATCCAAAGCCAGATGAAACAAGAAGTCGCATCTTGACCTTACGCACCATGTTGGCGACGTTACTTGATGCGTCATCGACCATCAGTTTCTCAATCGAAACAAAGCACCCGACGCGTTACGGCGCTTATGTGGAGTCGTCACTGGTAGAACTCCTTGAATACTTTGGTCTACTTCGTCCGGCAAAGGACGGCACATCGAGAGTGCGTCTGATGTCATTTAGCTCCTGGGCACTGCGTCGCCTGCACCGCATGGCACCGGGGACGCCAACGGTGCTACTGATGGATCGCCTATTCCTATGGCGTACCAACGGTTGGTTACCGCATGAGGTGGACATTGCGGGCATCTCTATTACCGCTCTGCGCAAGAACCCTGGCTATGTGGCACTTTCGCATGCCAATGGCCATCAGGTTCATGTCTGGACGGTGGATGAAACGGCTGACGTCACCCTTTGTATTGAGACCGGGGTTGACGCGATCATCAGCAACTCCCCTGCCATGGTTCGGGAGATTTTGGGCACTGCGTAGATTTGCGCCATGGGTAAACAATCGAAGACCGCCAAGCAAGTTAAACAGGCAGCTGCCGATGTTGCAGCAGGCGCGAATCTTGACGCGGCAGTTGTGCCTGTTGTGGGGCTGCGAGAGCCGTGCCCATGTGGCTCTGGCCGTCGCTACAAAGCCTGCCACGGTAAATCTTCGAGTTCGGTTAGCACCCTGCGGGCCTTCGATGGGTTCGCATCTGAATGCGATCTCATCGCGATGCGCGAACTCGTGCCAGCAGCTACCGCGCCGCTGACTTTGAGTGATGGCTCGGGCCGCGCGGTGACAATTGCCACGGTGTTACCGATGGCTTGGCCGGCTCTCGTGCGCTCTGATGGCACCATCATGTTGGGCTTGCAGGTCAACACCGACAACGGTGACGTTAGCCGCGATCTCGGCTCAGCATTGGCTCGCGCACTAGAGACGGAGCCAGGTAATCCGGTGCCACCTACGCGCGAGATGGCAAATGCGCCCAGGCTGCAGGATTTGGTGGATGTTTCGCAGGCCTTGTCAGTAAGTGTGTATGAATGCTTTGATTTCTGGATCGATGGTGAGGAGATGACAACAGAAGTTAAAGAATCTCTTGAACGAGCGAACTCATATGCGCTTCCGACGACCAGGCTTGAATCCGTTGCCGCGGCCTACTGGACGCAGATGGGTCCGAAGGAGCACTTGCGTTGGGTGATGCCCCAGGAAGAAGAACCACTACTTAATGCGCTCTCGCGGTTACATGCGCGCGAGGAGACGGCACTAGGCGCGGACACCCGCCTCGTCGGCATGTTTCGGGCGCAGGGATTGATGGCCCCGGTCTGGGATTTACCGCTGGGATTTGGCGCTGAGGCATGCGAAGTGCCGGCGGCTAAGTTCGCTGAGCGCCTTGCGGCTGCATTGAAAGAGAGCGCTCCGCTTACTGATGCGGAGCGTCGGGCGCGGGCGGGTTTGACGACGCGTCAAGTGACTTTGCGTTAGCCCTTTTATTCTGCTCAAGTATGTCGGTAGCTAAAGTAGGCCACATTACTGGTGTCGGAGTATTGCGCGGTCCGGTCCAAGGCGCTGGGGTGGCGTCTAATCTGCGCATAAGGGCGTAAAGCGGATACTCATAAGTGGCTCGAATGGAACGAAACCGTTCCCATGCTTCATCGACTTCAGCTTCAATAGGGAAGTCAGATCTGCGCAGGATGTCAACGGCGTAATCGAACTCCGCTCGAGTAAGAGTCACTGTCATCTGTTCTACATCAAGCAAACCCTTAATTCCGGTCTCCGCTAGCGCACTTGTAGTATCGGCTGCTGCGGCCCCATGAACCGCGGCTATGCTGGCATCGCGTGCCGGCACTATTAGTTGTTCTGCACTGACATAATTCGGGCTCGCGACTTTGCGCCTCCAGAGACTTCGCAATGGCAAATAATATAGTCTCGGTTTCTTCGCTCCGAAAAATACGTACAGAGTCTGAATGGATTCAGAGCCGTGCAGCAAAGTGCGGAATCCCGGAGTGCGCGGCAAACTTGTGTTGAGTGCAATCATCAAAGCGCTGGCATCCATTACGGTCAATAGTGAAACCAAGAAGTGCCTGGTGCAACTACCAGATCGCACATACATCAACATTGGGTAGGTGGTATGCGTCACGCGAAGTCTTGTAGCCCATGATGCCCAGTCACCTAGATACGTCGGTAAATCCGCAATACGTTTCGTTAGGCAAATGCGGGAAAGAAGTTCAGGGCCCCAGGATGGCTCACCCGCGTCCGTTGTCATGAGGGTAACTAGCACTTCGCGTTCGATGAAGGTTTGGTAGATGGTGGGCAGGTACCCAATCATCAAGGCGATCACTACCGGGCCCGTTGTAGCGGCAAAGAATTCAAGCAATATCGCGTCGCCACTACTAATGTCACTTGCAATGCCTAATGTGAGCAGACTTGATCCGGATTCGAGAATTGAGTCCCCGAGTGGGTGCCCGCTGCGTCCGTAGATCAAGAATCCGTAGGCCAAGATGTAGCTAATCAGCCAAGTGATTAGCAGCGCGATGATGATCAAGGGGCCGGCCCAGGCAAGTGCCGCGTCACGCCTCTTATAGGTACGGCCAACTTTGGCGACCAACCGGCTGGTGCCGACAACAGTGCCGATCACCAAATCTGTGACGAGAGAGGGCAAATTGCGCGGCACCACCACGGTGCGTATCAAGCTCAGCGTAGTCATGATGAACAGCAAGACCCCGAAAGCAAACCCCGCCCCGCGCGAGGTTAGTTCGGCTGTGAGGGTCATGACCCATCACCCTACAAGATCTCCGGGGATCTCCGGCTAGGCTTTCGGGCGTGGACTCCAGTGCTCTGAGCGTGATTGCGCTGGCCGGCGTCGTTATCGGCTTGGTGGGGCTAGTAGTGGCCATGGTGGCCCTCGTTCGCCTGTCACACCTGCGGCGCTCTTTGGTGCTCTTGGAGGCGATCGATG
>SHUQ01000016.1 GCA_009694585.1 Candidatus Nanopelagicales bacterium
CCAATGACGAGAACTTTCACGCAATCACCCGACGTATTGCTTATCGGTCAAGGTGAGGACTTCGTCAAGAATTGCCAGGCCTTCCTTGGCTTGTTCTGGGGTGATGACGCAAGGCGGCACCACGTGCACCCGGTTCATAATCGCAAATGGCAGGTAACCGCGCTTTCGGCATTCGGTCACGATTTCAGCCATCGCAGGTGAACTACCCGGGTACTCCGCCAACGGGGCCTTGGTCTTTCGGTCGGATACCAACTCGATGGCCCAGAAGACGCCCAAGCCTCTAACATCGCCGATTACCGGGTGGCGTTCTTGGAGATCGAGCAGCCCCGGGCCGATGACATCCTCGCCAATGGCTGCCGCATTCTCAACCACACCTTCCTCTTTCATCGCATTAATCGAAGCCACGATGGAGGCCGCCGCCAATGGATGACCAGAGTAGGTAAGGCCACCGGGGAACACCTTGGTATCGAATGTCGCCGCGATCTCATCGGAGATCACCACACCACCCACGGGCACGTAGCCGGAGTTCGAACCCTTGGCGAAAACAATGAGATCAGGCTTGACGTCAAAGTTGTCAAAGGCGAACCACTTGCCGGTGCGCGCAAAGCCCGCCATTACTTCATCAAGGATCAACACGATGCCGTACTTATCGCAAAGTGCGCGAACGCCGGGGAGATAGCCGGGGGGTGGAACCAAAATGCCACCGGTTCCAACGACAGTCTCGAGCAGAATGCAGCCGATTGTGCTCGGCCCCTCAAAAATAATTACCTGCTCGAGGTGCTCCAAGGCGCGCGCTGATTCTTCCTCGGCTGAATTCGCCCAGAATACCGAGCGGTAAAGAAATGGACCGAAGAAATGCACGTGCTGGGTTGAGTACTCATTGGGCCAACGCCGCTGATCACCTGTCGCGGCAATCGCAGCACCGGTATTGCCGTGGTACGAACGGTAGGAGGAAAGCACCTTGTGCTTGTGGGTGTGAATACGCGCCAGCCGAATGGCATTCTCATTCGCATCGGCGCCGCCATTAGTGAAGAAGACTTTGTTCATGCCGTCAGGTGCTAGGTCGGCGATTAGCTTTGCGGCCTCACCGCGCTTGTCATTGGCATGCTGCGGTGCGATGGTCGCCAAAGTCGCTGCTTGATCCTGAATCGCCTTGACGACCTTCGGGTGCTGGTGGCCGATGTTGACGTTCACAAGTTGCGAGGAGAAATCCAGGTACCGATTGCCCTCGTAATCCCACACATAGCAACCCTCGGCCGCCGCGGGCGTGAATGGGTTAAGAGCCCCCTGCGCACTCCAGGAGTGAAAGACATGGGCTCGGTCCAGATCAAATACGCGCTTGCCCTCGGCTGGGTCGGCGGTGAATGTCATGGCTGGCTCCCTTACTTGGCGCTACTGATTAAGGATTAGTTGATATAGCGCACTGTAGAACCGCCCTAATGTTCAGGTTATTTCGGGGCGCTCATTTGAGCCGGCTGTCGCTCAGGGCCAGCAGTCTCTCGTTATCCATCTCGGCCACGAGATCAAGTGCCTTGTCGAAATTAAACCCTGCTCGCATGCCAGCCGGAAAGATGCGAACCACCATTGGGGATCGTGCCTCAGGTAGCCCCGCCGGGTCTTCTGGCAATGCTTTTTCTTCTCGCACAACCCTGATAGTCGACATTGGACCTGACCAGGCCAATTTCGATACCCATGACAATCAGTTGGAAATCCCTAATCTTTCAGTTAACCCGGCCTTCAACGCCGGCCACTCCTGCGCCAGCACCGAATACATGACGGTATCGCGCACCGAGCCATCCTGCCGGCGTTGATATTGGCGCAGCACCCCTTCTTTGGTGGCGCCAAGGTGGGCGATGGCCTCTTGGCTGCGCACATTTCGAATATCGGTCTTAAGTTGCACCCGACCCATGCCGGCGACTTCGAAGGCCCAGGTCATCAGCAGTAACTTGCATTCGGGATTAACCACCGTTCCCCAGACCTCGGGGGCATAAAGGGTGAAGGCGATTTCGAGTCTGGCGTCAATGGGTGACACCTCTAGATAAGAGGTGGTGCCGACCACAGCACCGCTTTGCCGGACAACCCAAGGCCAGCGGCCGACTTCATTGGCCGCCGCCAAAGTGGCGGCCAACTCACCCGAGGAGTCCGGGCGGCCGCGCACGTGGGTCCAAACCGCGTCATGGTCGAGCACTGCGAATAAATCAGGAGCATCGCTTGCTTGAGCAAGAGTCAAGGTGACGTTGCTACCGGCCAAAACCGTGTCGGCCGGTATCGGCCACTGCACGTAAGTCTCCACCGCGCGTGTATATCTATTACCCGATGAGATCGTTAATCGCGATGGTGGCATCACGATCTTGGCCGACGCCAATAGCACTGATTCGGGTTCCAGAAATATCTTCGAGGAATTTCACATAGTTGCGTGCATTGGCTGGAAGGTCACTGACCCGGCGTGCGCCGGAAATATCTTCGGTCCACCCGGGCATATTTTCGTAGATCGGAGTCGCGTGGTGGAACCCAGTCTGGGTCATCGGAAGTTCTTCGTAACGAGTGCCATCAACATCGTAAGCAACACAAACTGGGATTTGCACGAAGCCCGTAAGCACATCAAGTTTGGTCAAGAAAGTGTCGGTCAGCCCGTTGACCCGCGATGCAAAACGCGCAATCGGCGCGTCGAACCAGCCGCATCTACGTGGGCGACCAGTGGTGACACCGCGCTCACCGCCGATGGTGCGAAGGCGCTCACCGTTTTCGTCAAGGAGCTCGGTCGGGAACGGGCCAGAACCCACCCTGGTGACATACGCCTTGAGGATGCCGATGACACCGGTGATTCGGGTTGGTCCGATGCCGCTACCGGTGCATGCCCCACCAGCCGTCGCATTACTTGATGTCACGAATGGATAAGTACCGTGGTCAACGTCAAGAAGGGTGCCTTGGCCACCCTCTAGGAGCACCACCTTGCCATCGTCAAGTGCCCTATTAAGTAATAGTGAAGTGTCGGCGACGTATGGGCGCAATATTTCAGCGAAAGCGAGTAACTCATCGGTGATGACCGCGGGATCTAGGGCACGGCGGTTGAATACTTTGACCAGGGTCTGGTTCTTATTGGCCAATGCGCCTTCAACTTTCTGGCGAAGAATTGATGGATCAAATAGATCCTGAACGCGAATACCTACCCGCGCAATTTTGTCGCTATAGGTAGGGCCGATCCCGCGACCGGTGGTGCCGATCTTCGCGTTGCCAAGAAAGCGCTCAGTTACTTTGTCTAGCGTGACATGGTACGAAGTGATCAAGTGCGCATTGGCGCTGATCACCAGCTTCGAGGTGTCGATCCCGCGCTCATTTAATGCCGTCATTTCACCAAGTAAGACCCCCGGGTCAATGACAACCCCGTTGCCAATGACCGGCACCACGTCGGGGGTCAAGATCCCACTTGGTAGCAGGTGCAGTGCGAACTTTTGGTCGCCGATGACGACCGTATGACCGGCATTGTTGCCGCCCTGGTATCTGACCACGTAATCGACGCGGCTGCCGAGTAGATCGGTGGCCTTGCCCTTACCCTCATCGCCCCACTGTGAACCGACAAGAACTATGGCAGGCATGGACTCAGGCTATCGGAGATTCAGGTAGCAGCAGTAAGCCGCTCGGCCATACGTTGGCCAAGGGCCGTGCCTGATTGCCAAGCGGTCTCAATACGTGGGCCACCGGCCCAAGCATCACTTGCTAGACCGACATTGGTGTCGTCATCTAAGTAGCAGTCATCGGCCCAAGCAATTAGCGGTCTGGCATAGGTCCAGCGTTGAATATCAACCCAGATTGGCTGCTCGGACAGGGCGAGAATCCTTTGCAGTGCGGCCAATACCCTCGGGATCACCGCAGCCGGATCGGCCAGATGACCGGCCGCAAGTACCGGATTCACATGCGCAACCAAGACCGGGGCGCCATCCCCGCGCCTACTGCCGTCATTGGCTATCCAAGTAAGTACTGAATCGTCGTTGACGAAGACACCATCAAATGGCAACCAACTTGCTGTTTGGAAGACCGCGGTCACCGCGAAGGTAGGTTCCCAAACCACCCCGCAGGCCGCCTCGATAGTTGCTGCCATTTCAGGTGCCCGCACATCAAGAATCGCTCTCGCCTGCGGGTCCGGCATACATATCGCAACGGCATCAACCAACCTGCTATCGACAGTTAAGTGACCATCCGTAAAGGAAACGAGCTCAACATTGTGATTGCGCTGAAACGCAGTGTTCGGCAACTGCGATGCCAGATCCTCAACCAATGATCGCAATCCACCAATCGCTGCGTATCGCATCGGCCCGCCGCGTACCCCGGCTACACCCTGTGGGGACGCCAGGTGAAATGCGTCTGTCCAATTACGAGCCAGGCCACGCGACTTCCAGTCCTCAACAACCGCTCTGAAGCTTTCAGCACTCGCCGTGAAGTAAGACGCGCCGATATCGACGATATGCCCGTCAAATTCAGTGCTGGAGTTACGGATGACACGCGATGCCATCCGGCCACCAAGTTTGTGACCGCGATCAAGGAGTTCTACCTCGAACCCGTGCGCATTTAACTCAGCGGCGCAAGCCACGCCGCTGATCCCGCCACCGACAACGATGACCACTTACTACGCAGCCGGAATATTTGGATCGCAATCAATCAGAAACGCACTGATGCGATCTGCTTCGTCGACTTCATTGATGGCAGCAGCAGCGCGGCCGAGGGCGCGAAGGCAGCGCAGGAAGCCCCGATTGGGCTCATGACTCCACGGCACCGGGCCATGACCTTTCCACCCACTGCGACGCAGTGAATCCAAACCTCGGTGGTAGCCCACGCGGGCGAAGGCGTATGACTCAACCACCTTGCCGGCAGCCCAAGCCTCGTCACTCAGCACCGCCCAGGCAAGGGAACTGGTTGGGTGCGCCCGCACCACGGCGTCAGGAGCCATGCCCTGCGCAAGTGCGGTCACTGCCCCCTCATCAATTGGTAGGAAAGTCGGCGGCGGGCCGCCGAGTAAATCATGACCAACGCTCATTGTGATACTCCCAATCCATAGAAACTATCGACTCCGCTGACTACTTCATTCTCGTGCCGCTAGACCGCAGATCCTCACATCCGTGGGTCACGCGCGCGGCCATCCCCGCCTCTGCAGCCTTGCCATAAGCGCGCGGGTCGCAGAGTTTCTTGCTTCCGACGTCGCCGTCAATCTTTAAAACTCCGTCATAGTTCTTAAACATGTGATCAGCGACTGGTCGCGTGAAGGCATACTGCGTATCGGTGTCGGCGTACACCTCGGGGGATGCGATAGGCATCGTTACTCCAGCTGTTAGGTCACGGGCGGTGAATGTTCTTATCCTTTCACTCACACATTGCGTCCGTGCTACGTGGCTCCGCCCGCAGGTCACGCAGGGACTTAGAGAGCAATCCCCCCAAGAGAGCAAGCACCACTATGGTCGCCGCAAGTAAAAAACTGGTCTTTAGCCCGACGAAAGCAATAAGCGGGCCCGCAAGGGCCAACCCAATTGGCCCGAACATCAAAGTCCCCATGGCGTCATACGCGGATACTCGGGAGAGGGCCTCGCGTGGGATATGGGTCTGAAGGGCGGTGAACCAAAGAACCATGAACAACTCGATAGCAATACCCCAAATAAGTGCGCCGATGGCGACCACCAAAAGCGGCGCAGTGAAAGCTAGGGACAAGACCCACAACGGAAAGGCAAAGGAAATAATAGTTCCAAATAACAATGGGCGCGACGCGTGGATCTTGGACGCCATTACTGCGCCAATCAATAGGCCAACGGACATCGACCCGAGCACGAACGCCCACCCGGCCGGCCCACCGTAAGACTCATTAGCCAATACCGGACCCATGACTTCTTCAACTCCGCGGATCACCATGACCGCAACACTGAACGACAACACAATCGCGACTACCCACTTATAGGAGATGAATATTCGCCAACCGTGAGTTAGGTCGGCCAACATTGATTCGCCGGACGCATGTGGCTTAGACGCACGTCGAAATGTAAAGACCAAGCAGCCCGCCACCAAGAATGATGCGGCGTCGACCATGATTGCAAAACCAGAACCAACTAGGGCGACTAGTAACCCACCCACCGCACTGCCGACGATCAGCCCGGCGTTGCTCGCCACGCTGATATAGGCATTTGCTGGTTGCAGGTGCTCATCGTCGACGACGTCGGGCACTAATCCGGGGTATGCCGGGTACCACAAACCGTTGAGCGTGCCAGAAATGGCCGACAGGACAACGAGTAAGGGCACTGTTGCCGTACCGGTTATGAACAACACAGCCATCATTGCAACTACAACGCTGATCGTAATGTCACTTGCTGCGATGACCCGGGCGCGACCAAGACGATCAGCGATAACGCCGCCAATTGGCAACACGATCACCATGGGCAAAGCCTGCGCCGCCAACACCAAACTCAGTGAAGTTGGTGTTGCACCTTCAAGATCCAAAATCCCAAATGCTAAAGCGATCGGAGCAATGCCATTTCCAATGTTACTGATCGAGCGTGCGATGAATAGCTTCTGAAATTTACGATCGGTCATTAGAACGCGGGTCGAAATCGACATCATGGCAGTTGCCCAAAACGGTGTTGGCGTATCCATGCATGCATTGCAATAGCAGCGGCTGCACCGACGTTAATAGATCGCGTGGAACCGCACTGGGCAATCGACAACACAGAATCACAAACCGCACGGGCCTCCACGCTCAAGCCTTCGCCTTCTTGGCCAAAAAGCAGCATGCATCGCTCCGGCAGAACACAGGTCTCAAGCGGAACCGATCCAGGCACATTGTCAATTCCAATGATCACCATCTCATTTTCGCGAGCCCACTCGGCCAGGGCCACCGGATCGGTGTGGTGGCGCACATGTTGATACCGATCGGTGACCATTGCACCGCGCCGGTTCCACCGCTTCTTCCCAACAATATGTACTTCTTTGGCCATAAATGCGTTGGCGGTGCGCACGACCGACCCAATATTGAAGTCATGCAGGAAGTTCTCAATGGCCACATGAAACCGATGACGCTTAGTGTCAAGGTCGGCCACCACGGCCTCGAGTGTCCAGTAGCGATACTTATCAACCACGTTCCGGCGATCACCTTCAGCCAAGAGTTCAGGGTCAAAATGAGCACCGACTGGCCAGGGTTTTGGGTGGGGTCCCACCCCTACTTCAGCGGGTACATCTGGGGTTTCCACGCCCCCGACGATAGCCTCAATGACATGCATGCACTGACATCAGTTGTCCACACCCTCGGCCCCGACCCCGAAGCGATGCTGAAGAGCCTCGGGGCAGTGGCATTTTGGGTAGCGCTGGCGATCATTTTCGCCGAGTGTGGGTTGCTGATTGGATTTTTTCTACCCGGCGACTCCCTGCTGTTCATCGTCGGCATGTTGATAGCCCAGGGCTTCATCGCACTCAACATTGGAGTTGCAATACTGCTTTTGATCCTTGCCGCAATCCTCGGAAATATCGTCGGCTACTGGATCGGACTCAAAGCCGGACCCGCGCTCTTTAAGCGCCCCGACTCCAAGTTTTTAAAGCAAGAATACGTCGACAAGACCCACGACTTCTTCGAGAAGTACGGTGCCAGCGCGATTGTCATGGCCCGATTTGTACCGATAGTGCGCACGTTCATCACGGCAATCGCGGGGGTCGGAAAGATGGACTTTCGAAAGTACGTGGTCTTCAGCTTCATTGGCGCGGTGCTCTGGGCCGGGTTAGTGACCCTCGCCGGTTACTTTCTAGGCAATATTGAATTCGTAAAGAAGAATATTGAAATAATTTTGATTCTAGTCATCTTCATTAGCATCTTGCCTTTGATCTTTGAGTACATCAAGCATCGGCGCGAGCGGGCCGGCGGCTAGTCCAAACCCAGATCTGCGAGCGAGTAAGCGGTTCGGTATTCGAATCCGTGTTCAATAATCGCCGGCCCGGCACCCCGATCAACTATGACGGCGACGGCGACGGTAATTGCTCCTACTCGGTCCAGGGCATCGACCGCTGCCAACACCGACGATCCAGTAGTCGACGTATCTTCAACTGCCAGCACCCGAGCACCTGACACATCTGGGCCTTCGATTTGCTTTTGCAGCCCGTGCTGTTTCTCAGCCTTGCGAACCACAAAGGAATTCAGCAAAACTCCAGATTGTGCCGCGTCGTGCATCATCGCGGTCGCAACCGGATCCGCACCAAGTGTCAAGCCGCCCACCGCCGTGAAATCCAGATCGCTTGTCAATTCACGCATCACCGCCCCGACGAGGGGTGCTGCCACCGCATCGAGGGTTACTCGCCGAAGGTCGACGTAATAGTCGGCTTCACGCCCACTGGACAAAGTGACCTTGCCGCGGACTACCGCTTTATTGATGATCTCCTGGCGGAGCTGCTCCCATGCTGCCGACTTCGTCATGGGGTGAACTCTATGCTCCACAGGTGAGCGCCGGAACAATCATCATCCTGCCCGGCGGGGCGGCCGAATTTCGCTCTACCCTGATGCGGGCAATAGCTAATTTAGGCGGCTTCGCATTTTCGATCGACATCCCCCCAGTTTCAGCCGCCCCGATGTCCGTTCTTATCTGCGCTCAACTCCATGAACATGATCCGCTCGGCCCACTGGTTGTGCTCGCGCCGGCGAGCAGTGTCGACTTTTTGCCGGCAGTTGCCCTCGCCCAGCGAACTGCGCACCGCAGGGTCGCGGCTTACTACTTAATTGACCCGCTAACTGATCCAACCGGGCCGGAGTGGCCCGATGCGCCGGTTTATGTAACTCAACAAAATAGTGAGGCTGCTTCGAAATTACCCGAGCTTCGTGGCTGGCAGGAATTAAAACTCACCGGGATTGAAGAACTAGCAACTGTGCTGGTTGCCAACGCCGACAGCTAACGCCTCCCGAAACGACCTGATACCCGGCCCGTTGCTGTCGCAAAGCGCACCAGCGGGCGAGGTGCATAGCGCACCAGGATCGACAGGGCCTTGTATTGCGCACCGGCAACGCTGATTGGCCGATTTCGAGAAACGTCACGCATTGCTTGCTCAACCACCTGCTCGGCTTCCAGCCACATCCAATCAGGAATATTCGACATATCCATGCCGGCTCGGTCGTGAAACTCGGTATGCACAAATCCTGGGCAGACTGCGGTCACCCGCACTCCAGTGCCAGCCAACTCCTGCGCCAGGCTCTCTGAAAATACGGTCACCCAGGCCTTGGCTGCTGAATAGGTGCCACCGGTTATCCAACTCGCAATACTGCTCACATTGATGATGACTCCGAAACCTCGGTGCACCATCCCGGGCACTGCCGCATGAGTTGTTCGCAGCACCGACCCAACCAGCACATCGAGCATTTGCTGCTCATCGCCGATATCGCTTTGAGCGAACGACGCCTTCACTCCAAGCCCAGCGTTATTCACCAATACCGAAATCGGGTGGTCCGCCCGGCCCAGCCGCTCTTCCACTTTCACCAGCTGGGGCCCGTCAGCGAGATCCGCAACCAGGACTTCGGCATGTACCCCAAACTCACTTGTCAGCCACTCGGCTAGTTGGGTTAGCCGGGTTTCATCTCGGGCCACCAGTACTAGATCGAACCCGGCTCGAGCCAAGGCCACCGAGAAAGCCCGCCCAATACCGGCGGTCGGGCCGGTCACCAGCGCTATGGCCATTTCACTCCTACGTCCGAGAAACGCGAAATCAGAGTCCTGCAACGACCTCTTGAGTTGGCAACGTACCGTAGGTGCATGGGTGACCGAATGCGACGAAGACTCGCGCGCGGCATCGCGACTCTATTAGCCGTAGGCCTTGTTGCCGGCACCTTCAGCGCGGCGATTGCCGCCCCGACCGGGTTAGGTGCTCCCCGCATCGTCAATGGTGACGACTCCGCCCCCGGTGACCTCCCCTTCCTGGTCGCCCTCCTTGACACATATGACTTCGAGGAAGAAGGGGCCTTCCAGGCCCAGTTTTGTGGTGGCGCCTTAACGACTCCCACCACCGTTGTCACCGCAGCACACTGTGTAGTCGATGACACGACCGAGTCCCTGACAGCGCCCGAAGACATCCTCATTGCATTGTCACGAAATCTTAATTCGTCCAATGTTCGCACCGTTGGCGTGAAGGCAATAACTGTGCACCCAAGCTATGACCTTGCGAGAACAACTTTTGACATTGCTGTTTTAACACTTACTGCGCCGGTAACTAATATATCGCCAATTTTACCGATGCGCCCGACCGATGCGCAGTCTCTTACTGCGGTCGGAGCGGTAGCGAAAGTAGCTGGGTGGGGAAATCTTTTAATCAAAGGAGATAGTTTCCCCGACACCTTCAAGATTGGCCGGCTGATAATTTTCCCAAATGATAGTTGCGGTGGTGGCTTGAATGTCATCCTTGGCGGAATCACCTTTGACGGTTTCGGAAGCGATGAAGCGTCAGCTGAATCCATGCTCTGTGCTGTGGGCGTGACAGCCAACAAGAAGATCATCGACAGTTGCTTCGGTGATTCCGGCGGGCCGCTAATCGGTGGTGATGGCGCCGCGATGCGGCTGATCGGCGTAGTGAGTTGGGGCGAAGATTGCGCGACAACTTTGCCCGGCGTCTACACCAGGGTCGCAGCGATGTCCGATTTCCTGGTGTCAACTAATGCGCTGATAACCTTGGCTCCAACCATCGCACCAACTATTGATCTCACGGTGCTGAACACTGCCTTGCGCGTGAACTTCACGGTTACCGATGATGGCTCGGTCGTTTCGAGTTACACCGCTAACGCGACCGATGCGACCACCGGGCAGATATTTAGCTGCACCGGCCAGCCTCGGGTCGACCTGCAGTTACCGTTCTGCACGATCAGCGGGTTGGCCAATAACACCACCTATTCGGTCAGCGGCTCAACTTCGAACTCTCTCGGCGGTTCACCTGTCTCGGCCCCCGCCGCAGGCACCCCCCTGGGGGTACCGACACCGGGGGCAATCCGCAAGGTGTGGAGTAGCTACGACCGAACCATCGCGGTTGTCGTGAAACGTTCTCGAGCCAATGAAGCACCGATTATCAGCACCTCCCTTAGTTGCTCGCCAATTGATGGCGGTCCGGCTAAGGCCGCCCCCTTCCGAAGGGACTGGGCCATTTTGAAGAAGTTGCGCCCCATCTACTACTCCTGCGTGATCATCGCGACCAATGCGCTCGGCTCAGCAGCATCGGCCCCCAAGCTCATCAAGGTGACCCGCTAGTCTTCCCCAATGTCGCGTCGCAATCCACCCTTGGTGCCACGGCTTCGCCCCCATGCTGATTCGGTTTTCGCCGAGATGTCGCAACTGGCCCTGGAAGTCGGTGCAATAAATCTCGGACAAGGCTTTCCCAATACCGATGGACCCACTGAATTGAAAGAGGTAGCGATCGCGGCGATCAATGACGGCCGCGGTAACCAATACCCACCAAGTATCGGCATCCCCCAGTTGCGCCAAGCAATTACCGCTCACCAAGAACGCTTTTATGGCATCGCACTTGATCCGAAGACCGATGTGGTTGTTACCACCGGAGCCTCGGAAGCAATCGTGGCAATCTTGATTGCACTCGTTGATGCTGGCGATGAAGTGGTCATGTTCGAGCCTTGGTTTGATATCTACTCAGCTGCTATCTCGATGGCGAGCGGTCAGCGGGTTGGGGTACCGATGAGCGGGCCGGAACTTCGGCCCGATATCGAGGCGCTCCGAGCCGCCGTCACCCCTAAGACGCGCATCATCATTCTAAATTCACCGCATAACCCGACCGGAGTCATCTTCACCCGCGAAGAGTTGCAAGCGGTAGCAACCATCGCCATCAAAAATGACATCTTGGTCTTATCGGATGAGGCTTACGAGCACTTGTGGTTCGACGATACTGAGCACATACCGATCTCGACACTGCCCGGCATGTTTGAGCGCACCATCACCGTAGCCTCCGGCGGCAAATCATTTTCATTCACCGGCTGGAAAGTCGGTTGGGCAACTGGGCCTCGGGATCTAATTGCAGCGGTTCGGGTAACGCGCCAACACCTCTCATTCGCATCAGGCGGCCCATTTCAATACGCGATTGCGCACGGCTTGGGCTTACCCGACCAGTATTTCCGCGAGCTGCGCACCGATCTGGCGCTCAAGCGCGACCTACTATGCGGCGGGCTTGAGGAGCTCGGGTTTGGAGTCATCCGCCCCCAAGGTACTTACTTCGCAACCACCGACGTGCGCCCACTTGGCTACACCGATGGGTTGACCTTCTGCCGTGAGTTACCGCACAAGGCCGGTGTGGTTGCCATCCCACACCGAGTGTTTTGTGATGATCCAGAAGTCGGCAAGCCTTATGTGCGATGGGCATTTTGCAAACGCACTGATGTGCTGCGAGAGGCCCTCGAGCGACTACGCGCTGGCCTTAGCTAAGCACCAAAGGATTGTGCGAGCGGCCAACAGCCGGTGAAACTAGGTGCTAAACAAAGCTCAAGCGGTTGTCAAAGTTAGTTCACCCGCATCCGAAGCGTCGATTACCACCCGGTCGCCATCACGGACCTCACCAGCCAAGATCCCCTTAGCCAACTTGTCACCGATGGCCGTTTGCACCAACCGGCGCAGTGGGCGTGCTCCGTAGATCAGGTCGAAGCCCTGTTCCACCAACCAAGCCTTTGCCGCATCACTCACCTCAAGGGTGATCCGGCGAACTTCGAGCCGCTGCTGCAGTTGCTCAACTTGGATGTCGGTTACTTTCAATAACTCCGCGCGATCAAGTGGTTCAAACATCACCATCGCATCAAGTCGATTTAGGAACTCTGGCCTGAACTTCTGCTGCACCGCACCCATGACCAGCGCTTTGCGCTCATCAAATGGCAGGTCGGTGTCGATCAGGAATTGTGATCCTATATTTGAAGTCAGGATCAAGATCACATTTCGGAAGTCGACAGTTCGGCCTTGACCATCGGTGAGGCGCCCGTCATCTAGTACCTGCAGCAAAATGTCGAACACCTCAGGGTGTGCTTTCTCAACTTCGTCAAGCAAGATCACTGAGTACGGACGCCGCCTGACCGCCTCGGTTAACTGGCCGCCCTCTTCATAACCGACATATCCAGGAGGCGCGCCCACCAGTCGCGATACCGAATGCTTCTCGGAGTACTCGCTCATGTCGATTCGCACCATCGCGCGCTCATCATCGAATAGAAACTCGGCAACTGCTTTTGCAAGTTCTGTCTTACCGACTCCGGTCGGGCCGAGGAACAAGAATGAGCCGGTTGGGCGATTCGGGTCGGCGATGCCGGCTCGGGCACGCCGGACGGCATCAGAGACTTCCCGGACCGCCTCACTTTGACCGACAACGCGCTTACTCAGCTGGGCTTCCATCTGAAGGAGTTTTTGGGTCTCACCTTCGAGGAGCCGGCCCGCTGGGATGCCCGTCCATGCAGATACCACTTCGGCGATGTCATCCGCCGTGACTTCCTCTTTGACCATTGCGGAGTCACGCGCGTTTGTTTCAGCGGTGACTCGCGCTAACTCCTCTTCGAAGGTGGGTATTTCGGCGTAAAGGATCCGCGATGCTTGCTCGAAGTTGCCCTCGCGCTGTGATTTTTCGGCCACCGCACGCAGATCGTCGATCAAAACCTTGATCTCGCCGATACGGTCGAGTCCCTGCTTCTCAGCATCCCAACGCACCCGTAATCCGCGCAGTTCCTCGTCCTTATCCGCGATCTCGGCACGAATCTTTTGAAGTCGCTCCTTGGATGGGTCGTCGGTCTCCTTGGCAACCGCTAACTCCTCCATGCGCAGACGATCAACTTGGCGCTGGAGAACATCAATCTCGACCGGGGATGAATCAATTTCCATCCGCAATCTTGATGCGGACTCATCCATTAGGTCGATTGCCTTATCGGGCAAAAAGCGCGAGGTGATGTAGCGGTCAGAAAGAGTTGCTGCCGCCACCAGCGCGCCATCGGAGATCACAACTTTGTGATGAGCCTCGTACTTCTCCTTGATGCCACGCAAGATCGCAATGGTGTCTTCGACGGATGGCTGACTTACGAATACTTGCTGGAATCGGCGTTCGAGTGCTGCGTCCTTCTCGATGTATTTACGGTATTCGTCAAGGGTGGTAGCACCGATCATCCGCAACTCACCGCGGGCCAACATCGGCTTGAGCATGTTGCCGGCATCCATCGCGCCCTCGCCGCCGGCGCCAGCACCCACAACGGTATGTAATTCATCGATAAAGGTGACGATCTGGCCATCACTGCCCTTGATCTCATCAAGTACGGCCTTCAGCCGCTCCTCAAACTCACCGCGATATTTCGCACCAGCGACCATCGCCCCTAGATCAAGTGAAATAAGTGTCTTGCCCATCAGGGAAGTTGGGACGTCACCCTCGACAATGCGCCGAGCCAAGCCCTCGACAACCGCGGTCTTACCGACACCGGGCTCACCGATCAACACCGGGTTGTTCTTGGTACGGCGAGACAGCACCTGAATGGTGCGGCGAACCTCATCGTCTCGTCCGATGACCGGATCGATCTTGCCCTCACGCGCTAGCGCCGTTAGGTCAACACCGTATTTTTCTAATGCCTGGAATGTTTGCTCCGGATCCTGCGTAGTCACGCGAGCCGACCCTCTAACTTGTTGAAGTGCGTCCAATAATGCGACCGGGGTCGCACCGGCGGCGACCAAGCGATCACTAACTCCGGGGCCCCCGTCCTTGCCAAGGCCGATCAGCAGGTGCTCGGTACTTACGTATTCGTCACCACGTTCTTTTGCCAACTCTTGAGCAGCATTTAACACTTTGAAAGCAGCGCTACTTAGTTGCGGAGCCGAAACAGAAGAACCGGTCGCCGATGGCAGGGCCTCAACCGCAGTCCGAACCTCTCGCGTCATTACAGTCGGGTTTACGCCAATATTTTCAAGTAGTGCACTGGCAATACCCTCGCCTTGTTGCAGCAAGGAATCAAGTAGGTGAATTGGCTCCACTTGCGCATTATCATTCGCCGCCGCGATACGTACTGCGGCGCCCAAGACATCCTGAGCCTTGGTGGTGAACTGGAAATCCATCGCACCTACTTCCTCGCTGGTCGCCAAACTACTAAAGCTGTTGATGACTTTTCTCGGTGAAACTCCTGTAATCTGCCGCGCAATCGATCAACTTCTAACTGAAGTTCAAGGACTCGGCGGATGCCCTCTAGCGTCAAACCTTCGGCAGAAAGATCGGCTATCTCGCGCAGTCTTGCGATGTCGTTGGCCGAATAAAGTCGATTGCGTCCACCGATTCGCGTAGGCGACACCAAACCCAATCGGTCGTATTGCCGGAGGGTCTGCGGATGTAGGCCGGTGAGTTGCGCAGCAACCGAAATGATGTAAACGGGGGAGTCTTCGGAGACTCGATAACCTCGGCTGGGCTCGCTCATTGCTTGTCTCCGACCCCGGTCATTGCATAGAGATCCTTGCGCGGATCATGGTCGGCTGTCTGTTCGGCATAAGTTCGAAGTGCTTGCTCAGCTTCGTCATTTAGTTTCTGCGGGATAGCAATCTCGACCATGACAAGCACATCCCCGTGGGTGCCATCCTTGCGCAAAATACCTTTATCCCGGACGCGGAAAGTGCGGCCGTTAGCGGTACCGGCCGGTATCCGTAGTTTGACGGCTCCACCGCGTGGGACCGGTACTGAGATCTGGCCACCGAGAGTCGCCTCAACGAAAGTCACTGGCACAGTCAAGGTGATGTTGTCGCCCTTGCGCACGAACACTGGGTGGCCGGTTACATGGACAACAACAAATAGATCACCATGGGGGCCGCCACGCTCGCCGGGTGCACCTTTGCCCTTAAGCCGAATGCGCGAACCGTCTTTCACCCCCGAAGGAATGCGCGCCTGCACCGTGCGGGTACTCAGACCCCGGCCCGACCCACGGCAACCGGTGCACGGTTCGTCGATGAAAACCCCACGACCGCGACACGCCGTGCACGGTTCAGCGAAAGCAAAACCCCCAGCATTACGCGCGGTTTGGCCCGCGCCTTCACAGGCCGGGCAGACCCTTGGTGAAGTACCAGGCTTGGCGCCGGCGCCGCGACAAGTTTTGCAAGCTGCCTCGGTACTCAAACGCAGTGGCACCGTGACACCATCAATTGCATCATCAAATGACAAGGTCAGTTCACTCTCGAGATCACCACCGCGACGAGGTTGCTGAGTGCGGCCGGACCGACCACGGTTAAAAATCCCACCGAGGAAGTCACCGAAGCCGCTATTGCCGTCACCAAAGAGATCTTCCATGTTGACGTTGTACTGCCCAGCGCCGCCCTGGCCTCCGCCGCCAAAACCGCCGGCGCGATAGGCGCCGCTTGCAAACAACGACCGGGCTTCGTCGTACTCCTTGTGCTTTGCATCGTCAGACAACACGTCATAAGCCTCGGAGACCTGCTTAAAGCGCTCCTCGGCTTTCGCGTCGCCTGGATTCTTATCCGGGTGCAACTCACGCGCGAGTTTGCGGTAATTCTTCTTAATTTCATCCGGAGTTGGATCCTTGCTGACGCCGAGAATCGCGTAGAAGTCCTTCTCGAGCCAGTCTTTGTTCACAGTCAGTCAGTCCCCGCAACAGCAACTCGGGCCGGACGCAATACGCGCCCCGCATAGCGATAGCCCGGCTGATACAGGGCCGTCACCGTTGGCTCAGAAATATCATCACGGGATTCGGTTGAAAGTGCCTCATGCAGGTTCGGATCGAATGGTTCATTAGCCGTTCCGAATTTTTCCAGGCCCAGTTTCGCCAATGCCCCTTCGAGCGCCTCGCCAACACTGCGGAAGGCGCCCTCTAGCTCACCGTGCTCGCGTGCTCTGTCGATGTCATCAATTACGGGAAGTAGCGCTGCAATGACTGAACCGATTGCATTCTCCTTGACGAGTTCACGATCGCGATCTACGCGGCGCCGGTAGTTTGCATACTCCGCCTGCACCCGTTGCAGATCGTTTGTTAGTTCAGCCAACTTGTCGGTTTCATCGGTGGCGGGTGCGCCAGCCTCATCCAGCTGGCGCACCTCCCCTGACTCCGGCTGCGCATCAACTTCACGCAAGGCATAGGTATCTGGGTCAATCCGACGCTTGTCGGTTACCCGAACACCTTGCTCTTCATCCTCGTTCTGGTATTCAGAACTCACTTGGATTCTTCCTCATCGATGATTTCTGCGTCTACGACATCGTCCTCGGACATTTCGGCCTCAGTATCAGCTGCGCCTTCCGAGCCACCGGCCTCTTGCGCCGTCGCATACATAGCGGCGCCCAAGGTCTGGCTGGCTTGCGCAACCTTGTCGGTTGCTGCTCGCATACCTGGGATGTCATTAGCATCAATCGCCTTCTTGAGTTCATCAAGGGGGCCGTCAACATTTGCCTTAGCATCGGCCGGCACTTTGTCGGCGTTATCGGCAAGGAACTTCTCGGTTTGATAAACCAGCCCTTCGGCGGTGTTTCGCACCTCGACCTCATCGCGACGCTGCTTGTCTTCATCAGCGTGTTGCTCGGCCTCGCGCATCATGCGATCGATCTCGTCCTTGCTCAACGCCGAGCCGCCCGAAATTGTCATGGACTGCTCTTTGCCTGTCGCCATGTCTTTAGCAGACACGTGCACGATGCCGTTGGCATCGATGTCGAAGGTGACCTCGACCTGCGGTATGCCACGTGGTGCCGGCGGTAGACCCGTGAGCTCAAACGTGCCAAGGCGCTTGTTGTAAGCGGCCATTTCACGCTCACCCTGATAGACCTGAATCAGCACCGATGGCTGGTTGTCGTCTGCCGTAGTGAAGGTTTCAGATCGCTTGGTTGGGATGGTGGTGTTGCGCTCGATGAGTTTGGTCATGACTCCACCCTTAGTCTCGATGCCCAGCGATAGCGGGGTTACATCGAGCAGCAGGACGTCCTTGACTTCACCCTTAAGCACACCTGCCTGCAAGGCCGCGCCAACTGCAACGACCTCGTCGGGGTTAACACCCTTATTTGGCTCCTTGCCGGCTTCTTTCTTGACCAATTCGGTAACCGCTGGCATTCGAGTTGAACCGCCAACGAGCAATACCTGATCGATCTTGTCAAGTGCGATACCCGCATCCTTCAATACTGCCTGGAACGGTGCCTTGGTGCGATCGAGTAGGTCTTGAGTCATTGACTCGAACTGTGCACGGCTCAGAGTTTCGTCAAGGTGCAGCGGGCCATCAGCGCTGGCCGTGATGTACGGCAAGTTGATGGAGGTTTGCATTGAACTTGATAGTTCAATCTTTGCCTTCTCTGCTGCCTCGCGCAGACGCTGCATGGCCATCTTGTCCTTCGACAGATCCACACCGTGTGCGTTCTTAAACTCGGTGACCATCCAGTCGACAACTTTGTTGTCCCAGTCATCGCCGCCTAGGTGGTTGTCGCCACTAGTTGCCTTCACTTCGACAACTCCGTCACCAATTTCAAGTAGTGACACGTCGAAAGTGCCACCACCGAGGTCGAAGACGAGAATCGTCTGCTCTTGATCGCCCTTGTCGAGGCCGTAAGCCAGCGCAGCTGCCGTCGGCTCGTTGATGATGCGCAGCACATTTAGGCCAGCGATCTCGCCGGCTTCTTTGGTGGCTTGGCGCTCGGCATCGGAGAAGTAGGCCGGCACGGTGATTACTGCGTCGGTGACGTTCTCGCCGAGATAGGCCTCCGCGTCGCGCTTGAGTTTCATCAAGGTGCGGGCGCTGATCTCCTGAGGAGTGTAATTCTTGCCGTCGATGTCGACTGTCCACTTGGTGCCCATGTGTCGCTTGACCGAGCGCACCGTGCGGTCAATATTGGTGACGGCCTGGCGCTTGGCGACCTCGCCAACCAGAACTTCACCATTCTTGGCAAAGGCCACGACGGACGGGGTCGTCCGGGAGCCTTCCGCGTTTGCGATAACGACGGGTTCGCCGCCTTCGAGGACCGATACGACCGAGTTGGTCGTGCCAAGGTCAATACCTACTGCTCGGGCCATGATTTCGGTACTCCTTTGTAGTTGCTACCGGTTTTCCCGGGGGTCTGCTTCTAGTGTCCACCCATTTCGCCTGATATGCAAGTTGTCAGTCAGATCCTTTGAGTCGGGTGGACTCATAGTAGATACCCTGAGCCCCAGCGGGGTTATTCCCGGGAACGATTAGCCCAATCCCCGCGTCATAGGCATATGCGCCCAATCCGGATAGCCCTGGCTACCCTCAGCGGCGGATTGCTTCTGGTTGGGGCCGCAATCCTGCCCGCAGCCGCGGCCTTAGCCGCCCCGGGTGGCGCCACTACGACCGCGCTCAAAGCGACCGGCCCAAATGAACGGGCCTACGTAACTTCGGCCGATGCGGCCTACCAAGCTGTCAGCCAGTTTCGGCCGGCCTCGCACCTAGGCCTCACCGCCTTCTTAAGCCACTACGGTGACCGCCTTACCCTTGAGCAGCTGCAACGCGCCCAGGCCTTGGTGGCCCAAGCCGACATAACGCTGGTGCAATTAGAAGCCAAGACCCGAGTCACCCGCACTCTGGCTCGCTCCGGGGCTAGGACCGCCCGCATCCAACAAGCAGCCACCGCGGCCAGCCGCGCTTTTGATACCGCTAGTAACTCGACCGCCTCGGCAATGGCGGAAATGCAGCCAATGCTGCAATCAAAACTCTCGCTATTCGAGGGCCTGCAGGCCAAGCTTGAATTAGATCGATCTCTTCGTGACTTCGCAGCGGTTGGTGTGGCCGTGAAGGCAGTACGTCCGCAATAACTTTTTACTCAAGGTCAACTAAGTAGTCCAAAGCGATTGACGTGGGAGCAAGATACCCCAAGAATCGCACTAGGTGATTTCTCGATTTCAATAGATTTCGCGAGGCGATAAGGGGTACTTCAAATGGTTACGTATCAGTACAACTGTGTAATTGACGGTCCCGCCGAAGTAAACCGGCCGATGGGTGAGGCAACCGAGACCATCGAGTGCCCAGTTTGCAACCAGCAGGCGCAACGAGTTTTCTCGATGCCGCTTGTCTCTGCGGTTGATCAAAAGCGGATGAAACTCATTGACTCGACCAAGGCGACAAGTGACCGACCTGAAGTCGTCACGTCAATACCAAATGATGGTCGGCGCAAGACTCAACCGATGGCTCCGAATAATCCACTCCTGCAAAAACTTCCAAGACCATAGCTACCGAAAAGTGCGGGCCCCCTATTCGGGAGCCCGCACTTTTTCTTTCAGGAGGGTTACCAGGGGTAAGGAGCCCACTTGCCTTCAACGTGATCTGCCCAACGGCACATCGGAACATCCATGCCACCTGATGCAACGCTGCCCTTGACCTGGGTCGGGCCGCTTGCACTTGGCGCGACATCCATGTCAAAGATTGCCCTCGGGATGTAAACCGTCGAGCAAGCGTTCGGGATGTCAACGACGCCCGACAGGCGACCTTCGACAGGTGCGGTGCCCAGGATCATGTATGCCTGAATCGCCGTGTACCCGAACTTCACCAGATAGTCGATGGCATGCAGGTTCGCACGCTGGTATGCCAAGAACGAATCCAAGTACTTCTGCTCGCCATCCAAAGTCACCGAGGTTCCCGAGAAGGCCAGCCATTCGCTGTACTGAGGATCGGTATTGCCCGGCATAAAGATGGCATTTTCGGAGACGCCGTACTTCTCCATGCCACCCTTGATGATGTCAACACCTAGGTCCATGAAACCGCCCATCTCGATGGCGCCGCAGAAGGTGATTTCACCGTCGCCCTGTGAGAAGTGGAGGTCACCGAAGGACAGATTCGCCCCATCAACAAACACCGGATAGAAAACCCGGGTGCCCTTGGTGAAGTTCTTGATGTCCTGGTTGCCGCCGTTTTCGCGTGGTGGTGCCGTCCGTGCGGCTTCACCCGCAACCCGGTCAAAGTCCGCACCCTTGAGCTTGCCCAAGATTGCACTGTCCGGATTCGGTGGCAGTGCAAGCGGTGGGACTCTTGTTGGGTTCGTCTTAATAAGGTCAGTCTCACGCTTGGTCCACTTGGCTAGCAACGCAGCCGAAGGGGCGGTGCCCATGAGACCTGGGTGGAAAATACCGGTGTACGAAACTCCGGGGATATGACGTGATGTCGCAATGCCACCCCGGAAGTCCCAAATCGCCTTGTAGGCATCCGGGAACTGATCAACTAGAAATCCGCCGCCATTTTCCCGCGGGAAGACACCGGTGTAGCCCCAGCCTTCACCGGAGATGCCATCGCGATTGTCAACGAGGCGGTCACCATCTGGGTCACCGCATGGGCCGCCATCAAGGATGTCGACCACGAGGAGGTCACCTGGCTTGGCGCCCTCAACACGAAATGGTCCTGAGAGTACGTGTACGCCAGCAAGTGGCGCATCGCGAACATCGTCAGCTGAGTCGTTATTACGGATAGCACCGTCAAACCACTCACGGCAATCTGCATGGAAACTGTCGCCTGGCTTCACAGTTACGTTATGCGGGATGTCTGGATGCCAACGGTTGTGTCCGACGTGCTTTTGGTTCGTGAACGATTTCTTATTATCGAGCGGAAATAGATTCTTTGGCATTACAACTCCAAATAATTAAAGGGTGAATTGTCAATCACGACACTTGCCAACATGGTTAGGCAGTTACCGGGGTACGCATTTTGAAATAGAGACCACCAAACACCACGACGCCAAACACGGCCAAAACTACCGCCAATGTCGCGGAATTAATGTCACCGAGATGTCCGGTCAAGATTAGGAACGAGGGTACGAACCCCGTCACGAAACCTTGAATGGCAGCAACCGCACCGGTGTATCTCCCAAGCTTATCGCTCTTTCGTGCGAGAAGTAGGTAGAACAGCCACCACAGCCAGGCCCAGTAGAGCCAGATGACCCCGAAGACTGGGTCTCCCGCGCTGAATGCAACTAGCGAGAAGAAAACTGCTGCAATCGCAACGTACAGCGAGAACATTCCTAAGCCGCTACCATCAAGATCCCACAGGAGGTTGCACGCGACATACAAATACGTGAAACCGAACAAGTAGAGTCCTGATGCGCCGAGGATGGTCGTCATATCCCCATTTGCATTGATGATCAGATACGTTGGTGTTACCACTTGCAGGATTCCAACGAAAATATTCAGTGGTGCTGCAGATTTACCGTCAATCCAGCCGAGCAACATCGTCCCATTTAGGAAGAGAATTGCACCGACATATAGCAATCCAACTGCCCCCATATAGGCCACCTTTCATAAGCACCCTGCTAACCCCCACAAGAAGCGGGCAGAGTAGGCGTCGATTCGCCTTAGATTGGGACTATTCTCCTTAAAAAGCGGTCTGTCAATCGGTTTTGGATAATTCGGTGAAGGCGATTTCTACTGTCGCCTACTATGGGGGGGCAAGGCGGCACCTGCTCTAGGCGAAAGGATGGCCTCAGTGACGCTCGTAGTAACACCGTGGTCGCCGGCCGCGGGCGAAGACTTGCTTGACCTTCTCCCCGCCGACGAGCGCCTCATCCTCCCCGCACTGCAGGCCGTCCAGCAGGGTTTTGGCTATGTGCCCAAGGAGGCGGTGGCCCTAATTGCGGTGGCACTTAATGTTTCAGTGGCCGACGTGCACGGGGTGCTCACCTACTACCACGAACTGCGCACTACGGCGCCCGCACCAATAACCCTTGCGATCTGCGTTGCTGAAGCCTGCCAGGCCACCGGGTCACGTGAGTTGGTTGCCCACGTGGGAGCAAACCTCGCCCCGGTAGGCGGCAGGTCCGACGATGGCCAAGTTGATGTGGTTGAGGTTTTCTGTCTCGGTAACTGTGCGCTCGGCCCCGCTGCGCTCATCAATGAGCGGCTAGTCGGTCGGCTGACAACGAAGGCTCTTGAATCCGCACTTGCCGATGCGCGGGCGGCACTATGACGACCACCATTTATGTGCCGATTGATAGTGCGGCAACTTCGATTGGCGCGAATGCAGTTGCCCTAGCGATCGCCGACGAGGCGACTAAGCGCAACGTAGAAATCAAGTTAGTGCGCAACGGTTCACGGGGCCTGCTTTGGTTAGAACCGCTTGTTGAAGTCGAGACAGTAACGGGTCGGTTCGGTTACGGCCCGGTGACCGCCGCGGATGTGGCTGCACTTTTCGATGAGGACTTCTTGACCGGTGCTGATAACGGTTTTTCCGTTGGCATTGTTGATGAAATCCCTTGGCTAGCCGATCAGCAGCGGGTCACTTTTGCGCGCGTCGGTGTTATTGACCCACTCGACATCAACGACTACGAAGCCCACGGTGGCCTCACGGGCTTGCGCACAGCCATTGCACTTGATCCTTCGAAGGTAGTCGAAGAAGTATTAGCATCTGGGTTGCGCGGTCGAGGTGGCGCCGGGTTCCCCGCTGGGATTAAGTGGCGCACGGTGTTGGAGGCTGACTCGGATCAAAAATACGTCTGCTGCAATGCCGATGAAGGCGATAGTGGCACCTTCGCCGATCGCATGTTGATGGAAGGCGATCCATTCACCCTCATCGAAGGCATGGCCATAGCTGGTATCGCCGGCGGCGCAACCAAAGGCTTGATCTACATCCGGTCTGAGTACCCGGATGCAATTGCCACCATGAAGGCCGCCTTGCTGATAGCTAGGGGTTGCGGCCTGCTCGGTGACGACGTACTTGGAAGCGGTAAAGCTTTCGATATCACCGTGCGGGTTGGCGCCGGCTCCTATGTCTGCGGTGAAGAAACCGCGATGCTAGAAAGCCTTGAAGGTAAGCGCGGGATGGTGCGCGCTAAGCCACCGGTCCCGGCCCTACACGGACTTTTCGGCCAGCCCACCATCGTGAACAATGTGTTGACTTTGGCAACCGTGCCGATGATTTTGGCACAGGGCGCTGCTGCCTACCAAGCTTTGGGCGCCGAGCGCTCGCGCGGTACCCAGGTCTTTCAACTCGCCGGCAATATTGCCCGCGGGGGGATAGTTGAACGGGCCTTCGGGGTCAGCCTCAAAGAACTTGTCGAAAATTATGGCGGTGGCACCCGCTCCGGTCGACCGGTGCGCTCGGTGCAAGTGGGTGGCCCACTCGGTGCGTATTTCTCGGCCAGCGGTCTGGAAGTCGCCATGGATTACGAAGCGCTCATCGCCGCAGGAGGCATGTTGGGCCATGGCGGCATCGTTGTCTTCGACGACTCGGTCGATATGGCCCAACAGGCCCGCTTCGCAATGGAGTTCTGCGCGAAAGAGTCCTGCGGCAAGTGCACCCCGTGTCGCGTGGGATCGGTGCGGGGCGTCGAAGTAATCGACAAAGTCATCAGCGATATTGACCGCACCGCAAATCTTGACTTACTCAATGATTTGTGCGACCTTATGACAGATGGTTCACTTTGTGCTATGGGAGGCCTGACCCCGATGCCGGTGCTAAGTGCACTACGCCAATTCCCGGAGGATTTCCAAAAATGACAATCATGCGCGAGCACGATTACGGAACGCCCGCCAAAACCGCAGCCGACTCGGTGACCGTGAGTATCGACGGGCACGAGGTGTCGATACCAGCCGGCACATCTGTCCTGCGCGCTGCCAGTGAAGCTGGACTTCCGATCCCGAAACTCTGCGCTACCGATTCACTCGAGCCATTCGGCTCCTGCCGACTTTGCCTGGTCGAGATCGATGGTAAAAAAGGAACACCAGCATCTTGCACGACTCCTTGCGAGGCTGGAATGGTCGTGCACACTAGGTCACCAAAACTTGATCGGCTGCGTCTAGGGGTCATGGAGCTATACATCTCCGACCATCCACTTGATTGCCTTACCTGCCCAGCTAACGGTGACTGCGAACTCCAAGACATGGCAGGTGTGGTGGGGTTGCGACATGTGCGATACGGGTATGCCGGTGAGAACCACCTTGATGCACCGACCGATGACAGCAATCCATATTTCTCCTTCGATGAGAGCAAGTGCATCGTCTGCAGCCGCTGCGTGCGCGCGTGTAGCGAAGTCCAAGGCACCTTCGCGCTAACCATCGAGGGCCGCGGCTTCAACTCAAAAGTCAGCCCTGGCGGTCTGAATTTCCTTGAAAGTGAATGTGTTTCATGCGGAGCCTGTGTGCAGGCCTGTCCGACATCAACGCTCCAAGAGAAAGCGGTAATTCAGATAGGTACACCAACTCGCACGGTGCTGACCACCTGCGCCTATTGCGGGGTGGGCTGCACATTCAAGGCCGAAATGCGCGGTGACGAACTTGTCCGCATGGTGCCTTATAAGGATGGTGGCGCTAACGAAGGGCACTCCTGCGTCAAGGGCCGCTTTGCTTTTGGCTACACCTCGCATCCTGATCGAGTACTTAATCCGATGATTAGAGAATCCATCACCGACCCTTGGCGAGAAGTCCAATGGGAAGAGGCCATCGGGTATGCAGCCACGAAACTCAAAGAGATTCAGGAGAAGTACGGCGTCGACAGCATCGG
>SHUQ01000017.1 GCA_009694585.1 Candidatus Nanopelagicales bacterium
CCTCCTCTATTTATAGTGAATTTGAAGGGTATTATTGCTTTGAGGGTAATGAAGAGTAGCACCCTTCCCCACCACCAACCCCCAAATCCCAGCTCACGTGCCATGACTCACATTGGTGCGACAACACCAGTTACGGTCAATTGACTTTCTTCACCTGAGGGCTTGCGCAGCCGTAGTAATCAGGCGCCCTGATCGATACACTCCAACCTCGTCAAACCCGAGCGCGGAATAAACCCGCCGCCCAGGCTCATTACCTGCGAACATTTCTAGAAATATCATCGGCGCTTCATCGGCGATTACCTCGTTGATAAGTGCGTTACAAACTTCGCGGGCAAGGCCAGCGCTACGGGCACTTGGGTGAGTGCAGATGCTAACTAGGTGAGCGGCACCGGTTGCGCTGTGAACCTGAGCCCCCACCGACAGCAACTTCTCTCCGCGCACCACCCCACACCAACGCACAATGTTGTCATCGCCCGGAAAAACATGCGCTGAGTTAGAATGCACAAGCAACTCAGCTATGCGTTTGTCGTCGGGCGCTAAGATGATCGCAGTTGATTTTCGAGCACCGAATTTAGCTGGGTCCAGAGTCCACAGGCACCAGTGCCCCGATTCGGGACTAATGAATCCTGGTGGCAATTTCGAGAACACAGAATCCTCAACAGTAATGCCATCAATCGGCATACTTGCTGCAAGCGCAGCCAAGATGGCGGTGACGCGACCTGAATCAGTACCGAGTGAAGTCGCCCAGACTTCACTCGTTTCTTTAGAAATCCGTAGCCAACCAACATGATCCCCATCAACTTCCACCGCTGCGAGATCAGAGCCAGCTACCCGCCACCTGATGAATGGGTCATGGGGCCGCGCGGAAACTAACAGCTTGCTTCCCGTTGCCATCAGGATTTAGTAGGCGGCTCAGTGTCTGCAGCTGGGCGCGCAGCCCTCTCGGGCCTAGAATCAATACCAGCCTCACGGCGCTGCTGCACCGTAATCGTGCTGGGCGCCCCGGTGAGTGGATCATGGCCAGCCCCGGTCTTCGGGAAAGCAATTACGTCGCGAAGAGAAGTGGCACCGGCCAACAGCATGCAGGTGCGGTCCCAACCGATTGCTATACCTCCATGTGGTGGTGGACCGAAAGTAAATGCCTCGAGCAGGAACCCAAACTTCTCTTGGGCTTCGGCATCTGTCATGCCCAGCATTGCGAAAACGCGCTGCTGCACATCGGCTTGGTGGATACGAATCGAACCCCCACCGATCTCATTGCCGTTGCATACGATGTCGTAGGCCCAGGCTAGGGCCTCATCAGGTGCTTGCTCGAAACTATCGCGCCATTGCAGGTTGGGTGAGGTGAATGGATGATGTACTGCTGTCCAACCCTTGTTGCCCTGGTCATCTTCGATCTCTTCAAACATAGGTGCATCAATAACCCAAAGAAATGACCAAGCTTTTTCATCAATAAGTTCGAGTCGACGGCCGATCTCAAGGCGTGCGGCACCCAATAGTGCACGTGCATCGGAAGTTTTACCCGCCGCAAAGAACACGCAGTCACCGACTTGAGCGCCAACTGCTGTGGTCAGACCATCACGCTCTTGGTCGCTCAGATTCTTGGCGACCGGCCCACCCAATGTTCCATCGGCATCAACGGTTACATAAGCCAAACCTTTTGCCCCACGTTGTTTCGCCCACTCCTGCCAGGCATCAAACTGTCGACGTGGCTGATCGGCGCCCCCAGGCATGATGACTGCACCCACATGCTCGGCTTGAAAAACTCGAAATGGAGTCGCTGAGAAGTAATCCGTTAGGTCGACCAATTCAAGACCAAAGCGCAAATCCGGCTTGTCACTACCGAAGCGTCGCATCGCCTCGTGATATGTCATACGCGGGATATCGCCGATCTCATGCCCCAAGATTCCTTTCCAAAGACCGCGGATAACAGCCTCGCCAACCTCGATGACATCATCTTGTTCGACGAAGGACATCTCGATATCAAGTTGGGTGAATTCAGGCTGTCGATCAGCACGGAAATCTTCATCTCGATAGCAACGGGCAATTTGGAAATACCGCTCCATACCAGCGACCATCAGTAACTGCTTGAAAAGCTGGGGCGACTGCGGCAGCGCGTACCAATGCCCAGGCTGCAACCGCACCGGCACTAAGAAGTCGCGTGCGCCTTCGGGGGTAGATCTGGTCAGTGTTGGCGTTTCAATTTCTACGAAATCACGCTTAAGCAATACGTCCCGCGCAATCTGGTTAACTCTCGAACGCATCCGTAAGGCATCTCCAGCAGACTGTCGACGTAAATCCAGATACCGGTACTTGAGTCGAACTTCATCACCCACTGTTACGCGATCATCAATCGGGAATGGCAAGGGGGCCGAAGTCGACAGCACCTCAACCAAGTCACCCATGACTTCTATATCACCTGTCGCCAAGTCAGCATTTTCGTTTCCGGATGGTCGCAATTCAACTGTGCCAACAATCTTTAGGCAGAACTCATCGCGCAGCGCGTGCGCAATAGCAGTATCTCGGACAACTACTTGCACTACACCACTAGCATCACGTAGGTCCAAGAACGCCACCCCGCCGTGATCACGCCTGCTGGCGACCCAGCCTGCCAAAGTGACGGTGTTACCGGCATCTGCAGCGCGAAGTGACCCAGCGCCGTGTGAGCGAATCACAAACTCTCCCTTAAAGCCGTGGATGTATCGACGTTGGAAAAAACTCTCGGTTTTAGGTCATCGGGTGGTGGCTGCCATCGCGTGACATCAGCCTCAACTTGTTCACCTGAGCGAATATCCTTGACAGTATCGCCGGCGGCGCCTTCTGGGTCTGTTGTTGCCGGGAACCACACATACGGTATCCCCCGGCGGTCCGCGAATTGAATTTGCTTGCCGAATTTGTCAGCACTGGGTGCTACCTCGCATGGGATTCCGCGCGCTCGCAATTGCCTGGCCACCAGTTCACTTGCTCCCCGACTAGCTTCGTCAGCGACGGCCACCAGAACCGCGGATGGCACCGCGCGCGAGACCGAAACCAAATTTTTCCCGATTAGGATTGAGACAAGGCGCGATACTCCAAGTGAGATACCTACACCGGGATAACTCTGTTTATCGTTGCTGGCCAAATTGTCGTACCGGCCACCTGAACTAATAGACCCGATTGACTCGAACCCAACCAGTTGGGTTTCATAGACGGTGCCGGTGTAGTAATCAAGCCCGCGAGCGATGCGTAAATCGGCAACCACCGAGCCCCGCCGCTCGGCGTTGGCACCGGTGACCACCGCCGCTAATTCACTAAGCCCTTGGTCTAGTAATTCATTTGTTACGCCTAATGCCCTTACCTGTTCGACAAAGCTAGCGTCCAGGCTCCTGATGGACGCCAATTTGATGCATTTAGCAGCAGCCTCCGGGGTTAGCCCAGTTTCGGTCTCCAGCAACCGGCGAACCCGATCCGCGCCAATTTTGTCTAATTTGTCGATGGCGCGCAGCACGCTTTGGGTGTCGGTTGCCCCAACACCACGATAGAAACCTTCGGCAAGTTTACGATTATTGACTTGAATTACAGCAGGTGGTATCGGAAGGCTTGCCAACAAAGTCGCCATTACCACGGCCATCTCAATTTCATGGTGAAATGCCAAGGGACCTTTGCCGACGACGTCAATATCGGCCTGCGTAAACTCCCGGAAGCGGCCCTCTTGAGGACGCTCTCCGCGCCATACTTTTTGGATTTGGTATCTGCGCAACGGAAAATCCAAATGCGCAGCATGCTCAAGGACGTATCTTGCAAATGGCACGGTTAAGTCAAAGTGCAATCCAAGGCCAGGATCTGCTTCTTCAGCACTTGCATGCAGGCGTCGCAGCACATAAATCTCTTTATCTATTTCCCCACTTCGCTGCATATGATCGATCGGTTCGACCGCTCGCGTCTCTAAAGAGAGGTATCCGTGCAGTTCAAAAACTTGCCGAGCGGCATCGAGAATATATTGTTCAATAACTCGACCCGACGGGAGTAACTCAGGAAACCCAGAGAGCTTGTTCAACTTACCCATCGCTACATTCCTCGCCTTGGTGACTCAGCGTGCGCGGCCAAGTAGGGATTTGTAGCCCGTTCGACCCCAATTGTGGTCTGCGGTCCATGACCTGGCAGCACCACGGTTGCATCGTCCGCTCCCAAAACGACCCTAGAAAGCGAGAGCTCCATCGCCAAAGGATCACCACCCGGTAAGTCGCTACGCCCAATTGAGCCAGCGAACAACAGATCCCCGCTCAACATGATCGGCGCATGAAGATCGGCGACCTGAAAAACCACCGACCCCTCGGTGTGACCTGGCGCATGTTGCACACGCAACCCAAGCCCGGCTAGGTCCAACACCTCTTCATCGACGAAAACTCGAACGTCGTCGGGCTCGGTTAGCTCAAGCGCCCCTTTCGTCATGGCAAAAAGTTGCTCGCGGCTCATACTTGAGGTGGTCCCGATTGGGTCGGACAATCGATAGCGGTCATCAGCGTGAATGAGTGCTGGGATACCAAACCCCGCCGCCAGCGGAGCCACCGACCAAACATGATCAATATGTCCGTGGGTCAAAAGCACCGCCACTGGTAACAGGTGCTGCTCCCGCACGATTTCGGATACACCATCAATAGTGCCTTGACCTGGATCCACAATTACGCAGGGCTGCCCGGGCTCGCTGGCGATCACGTAGCAATTTGTGGCCCAGGGCCCTGCGGGAAAGCCTGCGATGAACACCTTCGGAAGCCTAGTGCCGGGCAAAACGGGGGCCGAATAGACTCCGCGGGTGGCAAGTAACCAGCGCGAACGTCAATTGGCCCGAGAAAAGTACGAACGGCAGCAGGAACGTCGAACGGCCAGCGTCAAACGCCGGGGCAAGCGCCAAAAGCTCATTGCCGCAGCAGTGGTAGTGGTACTCGTGGCCGGCTCCTTGGCATATGTCTTTATTAGCCAAAGCAACAAGACCGAGCCCCCCATCGATGCGTCCGCCGTCGCCTCGGAGATAGCGTCGGCAATGGGCAGTGCCGAGCCCAGCGCCGAAACCAGTGCGGAGCCAACTGCCGAAGCCTCGGGTCCGGTTGAGCCGGCGCTGACTTGCACCCAACCGGTCACGGCCCGCCCCGATGACCTCACTTGGGCCGCCGCCCCGACTGCCGCACCACTAGCTAGTAAGCCCGCCAGAATCACTTTGAACACCAATTGCGGTGAAATCGTGATTGAAACCCTGCCGGCCCAAGCGCCCTTGACCGTGGCCTCAGAAACCTTCTTGGTCGATCAAGGGTTCTATGACGCGGTGGCCTGCCACCGGTTGACCACCGCTGGCATTTTCGTCCTACAGTGCGGCGATCCCAAGGGCGATGGCACCGGTGGCCCTGGTTACCAAGTGCCCGACGAGAATCTGCCCGCCGAAGGAACCGAAAACTACCCGGCCGGGTCAGTAGCAATGGCAAATGCCGGCCCAAATACCAATGGATCGCAGTTTTTCCTTGTTTATGAGGACACCACCTTGCCCTCCGGGTACACGATTTGGGGCACCATCACCTCTGGCCTTGACATCCTGCGCCAGGTCGCCGCGGCGGGTGTGGCCGGTGGCGGCCCTGACGGGCCACCAAGTCAATCCATAACAATTGAGACAGCCACGGCACAAACTGGGTAATTGGGCCGGTACGGTAAGTAAGTAGAGCCGACCGTCAGCAACCCAGATCGCTAACGATCCCCAACCGATAGGCAGGTTCACATATGGCCGACCCAACTGGGCCTACCCCCGTCATGCCGACCCCCGCCATGCTCCGGCCGGTCCCGTCGCCAGCGGCACCCGTCATGCCGACCCCCGCCATGCTCCGGCCGGTCCCGTCGCCAGCGGCACCCGTCATGCCGACCCCCGCCATGCTCCGGCCGGTCCCGTCGCCAGCGGCACCCCCACCCTCGCCATTTGGCCGGGTGGAGCCTGACGGCACCGTAATTTTGTTGGCCCCTGAAGGCGAAATTCGGATTGGCCAATGGGCGGCTGGGCCCCCGGAGTCGGGACTGGCGTTCTTCCAGCGTAAATACGATGACTTAGTAGTTGAGATTGAGCTAATAAGTGCGCGCTTGATTGATGGACGCGCGACCCCTGAGCAAGCGCAAACCGTGCTCGTGAAAGTCCGCGAAGGGCTCGCCGCACGTGCTTTCGTTGGCGATGTAGTGGAACTAGGCATTAAATGCGACGTGGCCGCCGCGAATATCGTTGAGGTGCGCGCGGCTATTACCGAGAAGCGAGCCGCGGCTCGCGCCGAATCCACCGCCGCCCGCGAAGCCCTTGCGGCCGAAGCTGAAAAGCTTGGCCCGTCAACCTCCTGGAAGCAGTCAAGTGAGCGCTTCGCTGCCATCGTCGAGGAATGGAAAGCGCTGCCGCGCACGGATCGTGCCACCGAACAAGCCCTTTGGAAGCGAATCAGCTCCGCCCGCACCGGATTCGACAAGCGGAGGCGCCAGCACTTCACCGAAGCCGACGCCCAGCACAAGATCGCCATTACGCGTAAGCGTGAACTCATTGCGACCGCCGAATCCCTAGCCACGACTGCCGACTGGGTGGGAACGGGCAAGAAAATCCGCGACCTGATGAACGAGTGGAAAGCGGCACCGCGCGCGGGGCGAAGTGATGAGGACAAACTCTGGAAGCGCTTCAAGGCGGCCCAAGACACATTCTTCGCGGCCAAGACCACCGCTGAACAACAGGCCGAGGACGCTCTTCGCCCCAATGCGGCCGAAAAAGAGTTGTTGGCTTCACAAGCCGAGGCGCTGTTGCCAATCACCGACCACAAGGCTGCAAAGGCAGCCCTTCGAGATATCCACGATCGCTGGGAGAAAATCGGCGACCTACCCCGGGGAGGCCGCGAACGATTAGAGTCTCGCCTGCGCAAAGTTGACGAGGCGCTTCGCAAGGATGAATCGGAATCTTGGAAGAAATCAAACCCTGAAGCCAGGGCACGAGCCGAAACGACCGCCAATGTATTCGCCGACGGTATCGCGAAGTTGGAAGCCAAACGCGCTAAGGCACAAGCAGTCGGCAACGACCGTGAAGTCGCTAAACTTGATGCATCTATCGAGCAGACGACCGCTCTTTTAATGGCAGCCCAAGCAGCGGCAAATGAATTTGGTTCGCTAACGCACGCTGGCTAACGGTTTCTTCACACCCGATAAGCGTCGTACACGCCTTCAACGCTCCGCACTGCCTTCAGCACCGATCCTAAGTGTTTTGGATCAGCCATCTCGAAAGTAAATCGTGACAATGCGATTCGGTCGCGTGAAGTAGTTACCGATGCACTCAGGATATTGACGTGAGTGTCGGACAACGCTCGAGTCACATCACTTAGCAAGCGAGCGCGATCGAGTGCTTCTACTTGAATATTGACTAAGAAAACGCTAGAGGCCGTAGGCGCCCAGGTCACTTCAACGATGCGTTCAGGCTCCCCTTGAAGTCCAGGGATATTTACGCAGTCAGCACGGTGCACTGAAACGCCAGACCCGCGTGTAACGAACCCAAGAATCTCATCGCCAGGAACCGGCGTGCAGCATCTGGCCAACTTGATCCAGACGTCGTCGACACCCTTTACCACCACCCCGACATCGCCCGAGGTTCTGGCGCGCTGCCGTAGATTCGCCGGATTGATGCCCTCAGCGGCATCGTCAGCAGCCCCATCCACACCGCCGGCAGCATCAACCAACCGCTGCACAATGGTGGCCGCTGAGATTCGGCTTTCACCAACTGCCGCATAAAGGGCGGTCACGTCACTTTGGTGTAGCCCAGAGGCAATGTTCTGAAGGGATTGGTTGGTCATCAAACGTTGCAACGGCAAGCCTTGCTTGCGCATTGCCCGGACAATGGCATCCTTGCCCGTTTCAACCGCCTCTTCCCGGCGCTCCTTCGAGAACCAAGCTTTAATCTTGCTTTTGGCGCGTGGTGAAGCAACAAAAGCCACCCAGTCGCGGCTCGGCCCAGCACCTTCGGCCTTAGATGTGAAAATCTCCACCACATCGCCGTTATCCAACGTCGATTCAAGCGGCACCAATTTGCCATTTACCCTTGCGCCTACGCAGCGATGACCAACCTCCGTGTGAACTGAGTACGCGAAATCCACCGGGGTCGCCTTACTCGGGAGCGCAACAACATCACCCTTGGGAGTAAAGACAAACACCTCGGAGGAACTTAGGTCATAGCGAAGTGAATCCATGAACTCGTCTGGATCTTCGGTTTCGCGCTGCCACTCCATCAATTGGCGTAGCCAGCCAAAATCATCGGGGCCAGATTTACCGCCGACATCTTGTTGCTTGTAGCGCCAGTGTGCCGCAACACCAAACTCCGCCGAACGATGCATCTCCTCCGTGCGAATCTGTAATTCGACAGGCTTCCCTTCAGGGCCGATCACTGTCGTATGCAATGACTGGTACATGTTGAACTTAGGCATCGCGATGAAATCCTTGAAACGACCTGGCACCGGACTCCACTTTGCATGGATGACACCAAGCACCGCATAGCAATCACGGACGCTTTCGACGAGGATGCGCACACCGAGTAAATCGTAGATATCGGCGAAGTCACGGCCCCGAACAATCATCTTTTGGTACACCGAGTAGTAGTGCTTCGGGCGCCCGCTGACCACCGCACGCAACTTGCCCTTACGCAGGTCGGCATTTATCTCGTCGATAATTGATGCAAGTAGTTGGTCGCGCGAAGGCGCTCGTTGCCCGACTAGTTGGACGATTTCGTCATACATTTTGGGGTGCATAGTTGCGAAGGCGAGATCCTCCAGCTCCCACTTAACCGCGTTTATTCCTAATCGGTGCGCAAGTGGTGCGTATATCTCAAGGGTCTCGCGCGCCTTCTTCTGCTGCTTTTCTTCTGGCATAAAGCGCAGAGTCCGCATATTATGTAAACGATCTGCAAGCTTGATCACCAGAACCCGAATGTCGCGCGCCATGGCGATCACCATCTTGCGCACGGTCTCCGAAGCCGAAGCCTCGCCATATTTCACCCGATCAAGCTTCGTGACGCCATCAACTAACTGCGCAATCTCGTCGCCGAAATCCTCGAGGAGTGCATCGAGTGAATAGCCCGTGTCTTCAACGGTGTCGTGTAGAAGCGCAGCCGCGAGGGTCGGAGCAGTCATGCCAAGTTCGGCCAGGATGGTTGCTACCGCCAATGGGTGCGTGATGTACATCTCCCCCGACATGCGGGTTTGCTCTCGGTGCAGATACTCGGCCATCTCGTAGGCGCGCTCGACCATGCGGACATCAGATTTTGGGTGATACCGGCGCAGGGTGCGAAATAGCGGCTCGAGTTCTGGATGCGCACGGCGTTGTATTCCGGCTAGTCGCGCAACTTTGGAGCGAAAGCCTTCGGACACGACGGCCACCGAAGCTGGTTGCAATACCTGCTCCGTTGTCAGCCGTGCTTCCTTGGTCACTGGTGCTCCCATTTACAAGTTCTACGCGGAGTGCGGTTGCTTTCGAACCCTTCCAGTGTACGGGTGCTAGGCGGTGAGCACGGCGTGCACGTTGACCCCGAGCGCTTCGAGCGTGGCACGACCCCCCAGCCCCGGGATTTCCATGACCAGTAACACGGCAACTACATCAGCACCCGTGCGCCGAATCAAGTCCACTCCGGCCGCCGCCGTACCTCCAGTAGCCAGCACATCATCAACCAAGACAACCCGCCTGCCGCGTCCCAGAGCATGGGCGTGTACCTGCAAAGTCGTGGACCCATATTCGAGCGCATAGTCAACCGAGTGGATTTCACCTGGCAATTTGCCCGGCTTGCGCAGTGTGACGAAACCCGCGTGACGTGCACGAGCTAACGCAGCCCCGTATGGAAATCCTCGGGCCTCAATACCGGCAACATCGTCTATTGGGCTCGGGCCCAGTGCATTATTCATGGCATCAATCACTAGGCCAAAGGCGACCGCGTCGGCCATCAACCCAGTCAGATCTTGAAAGGAAACGCCTTGCTGCGGCCAATCGGGGACAACCCGGATCCGAGCCCGCAGTTCGGCTTCGACCGACGGGTCTAAGTACGCCTTCGAACGACTCATCTTCGTTGAGTTAAGACTTGGACCGACGCGAGCGACTAACCCGCTTGGGCTGTTGTCGCACGGTGCCGTCAACCAGGGTGGTCACTACACCAGTACCCTCGACGCCTTCGGCCCCAAACTCACCGGTACGCCCTTTACTCGCCTGCGCCCGTCGAGCAGCAACGCGGGCGGTCAGAGACCGGATCTCCGGCTGACGTTCCTTTAGTTGCGCGAGGAACGGGGTGGCAATGAAGATCGATGAGTAAGCACCGGCCGCCATGCCAACCGCTAAAGCGACAGCAAGATCCAGCAAGGTGCCGGCGCCGAGAAGGCCAGCTCCGATCACGATAATCGCAAGAACCGGTAACAGCGCGACGATTGACGTGTTGATACTGCGCACCAGAGTCTGATTAAGGGCGAGGTTCGCGGCCTCACTGTAGGTCAGCACCGATTGACCAGCGATATTTCGCGTGTTTTCCCTGACTTTGTCGAACACCACCACGGTGTCGTAGAGCGAGAACCCAAGAATTGTTAATAGACCGATAACCGTTGCCGGCGTGACTTCAAGACCGGTTAGCGCATAGATACCGATCGTGATGACAAGATCATGGGCCAGCGCTACGAGTGCCGCTACCGCCATTCTCCATTCGAAATATATCGACAGGAAGATTGAGACGAGTAGCAAAAAGACCACTAATGCTTGGAGTGCTTTCTTAGAGATTTCTGAACCCCAAGTGGGCCCAACCACCTGCACTTTGATTTCAGCTTTTTGTACCCCACAAAGATCGGCCAGCTCACCGGCCAGTACCGAACTTTCTGCAGAGGTAAGTGACTCGGTCTGCACCCGGATGGTGCCATTGACTGCTGATGTGACGATGGCTTGGGAACCCGTTTTGGCTTCAGCGACCGCCCGTGCCTGCTCAATACTGCAGGTCGCGTTCGAAATCGCAAAGTCGGCACCACCGCGAAATTCGATGCCGAGGTTTAGACCTCGAAACAACAATGCCCCAATGGAAACCAACAAAATAATCGCCGAGATGGCGTACCAGGTGCGCCTTCTCCCAACAAAGTTGAACGAGACCTGCCCCTGATAAAGCCGCTGACCAATACCAATACGACCGCTCATGGGCTCGGCACCTCCTCAGTCATATTTTCGGCATCCGATCTTCTACGCGATTTTCCGATAACTTCGCCGACCAGGCTGTGGCCGCCGACTCGATCAGCATCTAGGCCCGTCCAGCGTGACCCCTTTTGCATCCATTTGGTACGTCCGATTAACACCACCAGCGGATGGGTGAACCAAAACGCCACAATGACGTCGATAATTGTGGTCAGGCCTAGCACAAACGCAAACCCCCGCACACTACCTACCGAAAGCAGATACAACACAACCGCTGCCAGCAGTGACACAAAGTCAGCGGCTAGCAAAGTTCTGCGTGCCCGCACCCAGCCCATCTCACAAGCCTGCCGCAACGATCGGCCTTCGCGAATTTCGTCTCGAATACGCTCGAAATAGACGATGAAGGAGTCGGCCGTGATACCGATGGCGACTATCGCGCCTGCAACCCCTGCCAAGGTCAGTGTCAAACCGATGGTTTTGCTGAAAACAACGAACATCAAATAAGTCACTGTAGCGGCAAGGATCAGTGAAATAACCGCCACGATACCCAGCGCCCGATAGTAGATCAATAAATAAATCATGACCAGCACTAGGCCAAGAAGCCCAGCGATGATGCCAGCGCGTAACTGATCGGCACCCACGGTAGGTGACACACTCGTGATGTCGACTGGGTCAAGGGTGACTGGCAGCGCGCCATATTTGAGAACGTTGGATAGGTCATTAGCCTCCTGCGCGGTGAAGTTGCCCTCAATTTGCGCTTGCCCGCCAAGAATTGGCTCGTTGAATCTTGGTGCCGAAACCACGACACCATCAAGTACGATCGCAAAAGCATTACACGGGCTTACCCCGGTACCGCAGTCTTGAAGTGCCGACAATTTTGTCGATGCATCGGCGAGAGCCTTGGCGCCTTCACTATCAAATTGCAGCGAAACCACCCAGCTACCAACACCATTTTGTGGTAACCCAGCGGTCGCGCCGGTCACATTGCTGCCCTTAATGAATGCGGGCTCTAGGTTGTACTTGACGGCGCCGGTGCGCTCACAGGTGCCCAGCCAAAGGGCCGGGTCATCGGGAACTCCGCCGGTGTAAGCAACGGGGGCGGTGCAATCCAAAGCTAAAACCTTGCCTTGGTACTCAGCTGAGTTGTCCGGCGATTGAACAAGTGCCGTGCCGGGCACGAAGTTACTGCTGGGTGAGGGGGTAGGCGACGGACTCTCTGACGAACTTGCCGATGGTTCAGGCGCTGGCGTCGCAGTCACATCAAAGGGCTCCGGATTAAACACGGTGTCAACGGGGCGGAAGTCAAGTAATGCGGTGCGTTTGACCAGATCAACTACTCGATCTTGTTCAGCTCCGGGAACCGAAACGATAATGGCCGCGCCATTCCCCGAGCCCTGCGTGGTGACCTCGGCTTCCGCAACACCCAGTCCGTCAACGCGTTGGCGAATGATCACGACAGTTTGTTGTAGTTGCTCTTCGGTTATCGTCGCACCCGCGGTGACTGGTTTTGGCACCAAAATAACCTGGGTACCTCCTTGCAGGTCAAGGCCAAGGCGCACCGTATTTGCAGTTCCCGGCCAAAATGCCCATGCCGCTAAGCCGACTAGCACGATCAATAACGAAATGAGCCCACGAGCGGGCCGAGAAGTTACCGGAGGAGCCACCTGTAGACCGCCTAGGCCGCCGAACCCGGTGCTCCCGGTGCTCCGGGCTCATCGGGGTCAACTACCTCTGGTACTTCAACCGGGATGACTTTGGCGATGGCCGCCGGCAGCATTCGGATGATGACACCGGGTGAAATTTCAACGAGAACTTCATCGCCGTTTGAGATAACCGTGCCGAAAATTCCCGCGGTGGTCATGATGTTGGTGCCAGGGCCCATCTTGCTCAGCGTCTCGGCCTGCTTCTTTTGCCGGGTCTTGGCCGGGCGAATCATCAAAAAGTAGAAGACGACTGCGATTAAAACCAACGGTAAAATCGTGACTAGATCCACGGCGCTCCTGACGAAAGGGTCGGACGGATAGTAACTCGGACGAAAACACTCTGGCAGCCTAATTAACGGCCACCCGGTGAGCCTACCCGTGCCCCTGCCGGTGGCCCTAGGTGCCTAGATCCAGTACGCCCTGAGGGGATTCCGACGGGTTTGCCCCCAGATGAGTCCAAGCCGCTGGCGCAGCGACCCGCCCCCGTGGAGTGCGAACGATCATGCCCAACCGCACCAAGAATGGCTCAGCCACCGTTTCAATAGTTTCGGGTTCTTCACCCACTGCCACCGCCAATGTCGACAAACCCACCGGGCCACCACCGAAGCGATTGATGAGCACATCTAGCACGGCCCGGTCTATCCGGTCGAGGCCGAGCTCATCTACTTCATAAAGTTCCAAGGCAGCATGGGCAGTGGCGTGATCAACCACGCCATTGCCGTGCACTTGTGCAAAATCGCGCACGCGCCGCAGCAACCTATTGGCAATACGGGGGGTGCCTCGGCACCTACGGGCAATTTCAACCGCCCCATCGTCATGAAGTGGGACATCGAGTAGCACAGCTGAACGCAGCAGGATAATTTCAAGATCGGCCGGGTCATAGAAATCTAAATGCGCTGTGAATCCGAACCTGTCGCGCAGTGGGCTCGGCAACAGGCCCGCACGAGTGGTTGCTCCGACCAGAGTAAATGGCGCAATCTCTAACGGGATTGCGGTGGCACCTGGCCCTTTGCCAACAACCACATCAACCCGAAAATCCTCCATCGCCAAGTAGAGCATCTCTTCGGCGGCGCGAGCGGTTCGATGGATCTCGTCAAGGAACAGCACCTCACCGGCTTGCAAACTCGCAAGGACAGCGGCAACGTCACCGGCATGTTGCAGTGCCGGGCCAGATGTGATGCGAAGGGGGGCTTGGAGTTCGCTCGCGATTATGCAAGCAAGGGTAGTTTTCCCCAAACCTGGTGGTCCACTTAAAAGCACGTGGTCGGCGGGCCGACCCCGGCGGCGAGCTGCCTCAAGGACCAACCCAAGTTGCGACTTGACGCGATCTTGACCCACGAACTCCCGTAGCGAGGTGGGTCTTAGGGCGCCTTCGACGGCGGCATCGGTTGGATCCGGAGCCGCATCGGTAACCCGATCGCTCATGAGCGATCCAAGGACTGCAACGCGGCCTTGAGCAGGGTGGGCACATCTGGATCCGCCATTTCATTAGCCATTGGAGTGACCGCGGTAACTGCAGTATCGGCTTCGCGTTGTGACCAACCCAAAGATGTCAACCCAGCCCCAACCGCACCCTGCCACCCCACCGGCGTCCCTGACCCACCTACTACCGGTTTCAGGTGAGGCGCCGGGCCAATGCGATCCTTTAGTTCCAGTACCAAGCGGCCGGCACCTTTTCGGCCGACCCCTGGCACTTTGGTCAACGTGGTGAAATCATCGCGGGCCACCGCCGCACGAAGTTCATTCGGTGACAAAGTGGCAAGAATCGCTAAGGCAAGTCGCGGGCCAATGCCGCTAATAGTTTGGACCAATTCGAACACGGCCCGCTCATCACCATCAAGGAACCCGAAGATAGTCCATGAGTCCTCGCGCACAATCATGGTAGTCACGAGCTCAACCTGGTCGCCCACACGAAGGCCAAGCGCCGTGGCAGGGGTGCATGAAGCCGTCACCCCCATCGGCCCGATATCGACAACGACGTAATCAGTACCCACTGCATTAACAACACCGCGCAAAAAAGCGATCATCGCGCACCTGCCGCAATTGCATCAGCAATGCGACGCTGCGCACTTCCGCGCCAAATCTGGCATACTGCAATTGCCACAGCATCTGCCGCGTCAGCCGGCTTCGGGGCTTCGGATAACCCCAAGATGCGGGTGACCATCGCGGTGACCTGCACTTTGTCGGCTCGGCCACTGCCGGTTACCGCGGCCTTAACTTCGGTTGGCGTGTGCATCGCAACCGTTATCCCCCGGCGCCCGGCAATTACCAACGCGATCGCCGCCGCCTGAGCGGTGCCCATCGCCGACCGCACATTGCGCTGGCTAAAGACCCGTTCTATTGCGATGATATCGGGGCCATACTGATCTACTAGGTCGTTTATCCCACGCTCGATGGCAGCCAACCGCAGTTCGATCGGTGTGGCCGGTGCCGTGACAAGAACGCCAATATGCATGGCACTTAGGGTGCGACCGGGTGCACCATCAATGATTGCCACCCCGCACCGGGTCAGGCCGGGGTCGACCCCCATGACACGCATGACTACCCCCTTCACCGTCCGAACAGGTGTTCGGACGACAGTAACGTGAGGGGCCCACAGATTGAGGGAATCAGGCACCCGGCGCGGCGTACCGCTCCCGAGGGCCAACTAGGTCCCCAACCACTTCGGCAAAGCCGGTCCGGAGGTCTTCAACCAATTCTCTCAGGTCGGGAACGGCCCGGTCATCGGCCGAAATCCCAACATAAGCGGTGCCATCGTAGGTAACCATCGTGACGTTTACCGCCGCCCCGATGGTGGCCACCAGTGGATATGCCGCCAGCATTTTGGCCCCGGCCAGATAAAGCGGCACCGGCGGGCCGGGCACATTGCTGGCAGTGACGTCACTGCTTTGGGCAGCCTGGGCCAACATCGGCACGGGCACAAACCAACTAACTTCGGCCAGTGGGTCGGCCAATCGAAGTGCTGGCTCCTCGCGCCAATCGGAAACTAGGTCATGGGCCGCGGTCATGCGCTCACCAACTGACAATCCGGCAATCGGGAACGGGAACCTCGCGATACTCACCGAATTGGAAGCCTGCCCGGTGCGATCGCCCGGGTCACCACGCAAGCTGATCGGTACATTTATCCGTAGTTCATCGACTACAACACCATGCCGACGGTGGTAAATATCAAAGCCCCCAGCAAGTGCCGCGAGGAAAGCATCATTGACACTTAAATCCCGCGACTTCGCCGCCCCCCGAAGTGCCGCGAACGGCAAATTAAAGGCCGCAAACCGATAAGTCGTGCCTCGACCCGTCATCACCGGGGACATCGGACCATCGCTAATCGACGTGAACCGGCCAATTGAGAAGACCGTGTTCCAGGCCCGAGCCCAAGTTTGGGTTGGATCGCTCACGGTACCCCGGACGAGGCCCAAGGCACCGCGCATTGAAGTCACGGCAAGTTCAGCACCCCATTTCAAATTGTCGGTGAGATTAGCGATCGTGACATCCGTTACCGAGACATTTTCGGACTCAGGTGCCGCTGGCGGCACCGGCTCATCAGGGTTGGTATCAACACCAAATTCAAAAAGCGACAGCGCAATCATGACGGTTGCTGCACCATCGGCGATTGAATGATGCAGTTTCAATAAGAAAGCCGCTTGCTCCCCTGGCAGTCCCTCTATGAGCGCCGCTTCCCAAAGCGGGCGGTTGCGGTCAAAATCAGTCAGACTCATCCGACGGGCGTCATCTAACAGTCCCTGCCAGCCCGCATCGGCGGGTAACCGATACCTGCGCACATGCACATCGAGGTCGAAATCTGGGTCTACCGCCAACCGCGGCGCCGAAAACCCGGTTGCTCCGTACAGCGGACGTTTACGAAGTGTCGGCACAAAGAGAGTCAGTCGATTAAGCCGAGCGTGTAAGCGTTCCCAGTCCGGGGCGCTGTCGAGTATCGCAAGCGCAACTACGGTCGAACGCAGGCTCGGATCCGCACTGGCAGCGCGGAAGGTTGCCGCATCCCAGCCCCGCAATTGGGTACCTACCCCGCTATTAGCGTCAGACATTATTCATCCTCTGACTACTCGACCGATGCCATGATGTCATCACTAACATCAAAGTTGGCATAGACATTTTGCACATCATCACTATCTTCTAAAATATCGATCAACTTGAAAACTTTGCGGGCGCCTTCCTCATCCAACTCGACCGTGACGCTCGGCAGGAACGTGGCTTCGGCAGATTCATAATCTAGCCCGGCACCTTGCAGTGCGGTGCGAACCGCGACCACATCCGTGGCCTCGCTAACAACTTCGAATGACTCGCCTAAATCATTAATCTCTTCGGCACCGGCATCAAGTACGGCACTAAGAATGTCGTCCTCGGTCAGACCTGCAGCCTTTGGCACAATTACCACGCCCTTACGCGCGAATAGATAAGACACCGAGCCTGGGTCGGCCATCGACCCACCATTTCGGGTCATCGCCACTCGGACTTCAGATGCTGCACGATTGCGATTATCGGTTAGGCACTCAACCAAGAAAGCGACCCCACTTGGTCCGTAACCTTCGTACATGATGGTTTGCCAATCAGCACCACCAGCCTCAAGCCCTGAACCCCGCTTGACCGCTCGGTCTATGTTGTCAAGTGGCACCGAAGTTTTCCGCGCTTTTTGTACAGCGTCATAAAGGGTTGGGTTGCCGGCTAGATCTCCGCCACCGCTTCGGGCAGCAACCTCAATATTCTTGATTAGGCGGGCAAACAACTTGCCGCGGCGAGCATCGACAACTGCTTTCTTGTGCTTGGTTGTTGCCCATTTGGAATGGCCGCTCATGAGCACTGCCTCACAATCTGAACGAATAAATCGTGGATACGGGTGTCGCCCGTCAGTTCGGGATGAAATGACGTGGCGAGCCGCACCCCTTGACGCACCGCCACGATGGTACCTGCGGCGCCTCCCCGCCGGAGAGTCGAGAGCACTTCAACCCCGGGGCCAGGCGACTCGACCAAGGGGGCCCGGATAAATACGGCTCGAAACGGCAACTCACCGACCGCCGGGATCTCCAGATCAATTTCGAAGGAGTCAATTTGACGGCCAAAAGCATTACGGCGCACCGTGACGTCTAGGCCGCCAATAGTTTGCTGATCAGGTCGGGCATCGATCACGGTGTTGGCCAGCATGATCATGCCAGCGCAGGACCCATACATTGGCATTCCCGCACTAGATACTGCACGAAGTGGCTCCAGTAGACCCATCCGAATTGCCAAATTCGACATGGTGGTCGACTCCCCGCCGGGTATGACCAGCCCGTCGATCGCCTTTAGGTCTTCGACAGCACGGACTCGAGTGGTGTGTGCTCCGACTGCCTCTAGGGCTAGTTCGTGCTCTTTTACGTCGCCTTGAAGTGCCAGCACCCCGATCAGCGGGGACGAGGTCACCAGCCTCTATCCTCCAGCCGGTGCGCAACCGGAATTTCAGCGACGTTAATGCCAACCATCGCATCACCTAGGCCGCGCGAAACTTTAGCCACCACGTCTGGATTATCAAAGTTCAAAGTTGCCTGCACGATGGCTTGTGCACGCCGCACTGGATCACCAGACTTGAAGATTCCTGAACCAACGAAAACCCCGTCGGCACCAAGTTGCATCATCATCGCGGCATCAGCCGGGGTGGCAATGCCGCCCGCGGTGAACAACACCACCGGGAGTTTACCCAGCCGCGCTACCTCTGCCACCAGGTCGTACGACGCCTGCAGTTCTTTTGCGGCAACGTACAACTCATCCGGTGACATTGAGCTCAACCGCGCGATATCGCCACGAATGCGACGCATGTGGGTTACTGCGTTAGAGACATCGCCGGTGCCCGCCTCCCCCTTGGAGCGGATCATCGATGCGCCCTCGGTCAGTCGGCGCAGCGCCTCACCGAGGTTGGTCGCACCACAAACGAAGGGCACCGTGAACAACTGCTTGTCGATGTGGTTTGCGTAGTCGGCCGGCGTCAGCACCTCGGACTCATCGATGTAATCGACACCAAGTGACTGCAGAATCTGGGCTTCGGCGAAGTGGCCGATGCGGGCTTTCGCCATCACGGGCACACTCACCGCATTGATGATGTCGTCGATCATGTCGGGGTCCGACATGCGCGCCACCCCACCTTGAGCACGAATATCGGCGGGAACCCGCTCGAGGGCCATGACCGCAACCGCACCAGCGTCCTCGGCGATCTTGGCTTGCTCGGCGTTGACAACATCCATGATGACGCCGCCCTTTAGCATGTCGGCCATCCCGCGCTTGACTCGGCTGGTCCCGGTCACTGCATCTTGATCGCCCATGACACCCTCTCAACTTCGGCTGAATAATCCCCTAAAGGCCTCAATGATAGGGCCCAATATGCGGGCCCGATCGGTCGGCCCTTAGCGCTCGCTTAGTCCTTGAGGCATCGTGTCGTCCATTTCCCAGGTCTGCGGCCAGGTCGTGTGGCCGGCGAGGCGAAAAATTCGCACGAGGAACTGGCTACGCACCTGGCGGCAGGCCCGCACTGCGTCATTGCGAAACCGGCGGGACAGTTGGACCCGCCGGAAGGCCGCATCTAGCTCATCGAGCAACTCGCTACCCAGTTCGGTGACCTCGATCTCCGCAGTTTCTTCGGGGTCGTCAAGGGCCGCATCCAAGGCCGCGGTGAGTTCACTTTCAGCCTGCGCCTTGAGTACCGGATCAAGATCTGCAGAGGTTCGAGCCACGTGAGCCGCGTCGGCGATGAGCAGGCTGCTGGCTGGATCAAGTACCCCAGCTGTCGCAAGTTCAATCGCGATCGAGGAGCGGCGCAATAGGTGCGCATCAAGTGCCAAAGTCGACGTCTCGATGCGCTGATGGAGCCGGTCAATGCGTCCAGCGGTCATGCTCAGATACAACCCGAGAACAACAAGTAGCACGGCGAGCACAATTACCAACCACATCATGAGACCGGCCTTATTCCGAGTCTGCCCACGATCTGTCCGCGGATATCTGTTGTTACTTTCTCGCCAGGCATGCCCACACTTTCGTACACCGCGATTACATCGTCGACAACTACGTCCCAGTCGAACTCTCGAACCCTAGTGCGACCCGCCGCCACGAGTTGTTCGCGGGCTGCTGAGTCGCCAAGTAGCCGCACCGCTTGCGCAGCCAAATCCGAAGAATCCTCATTGACAAACAGTGCGCCTGACTTACCGTCTTCGAGTACGCGTCTAAATGCCGGTAGATCAGAGGCCAACACGGCTGTCTCAGCGGCCATAGCCTCAATCAGCACAATGCCAAATGATTCACCGCCGGTGTGCGGGGCCACATAAAGATCCACGGATCGAAGTGCACGTGCCTTATCCTCATCGCTCACCCGGCCAAGGAATGTGACAACTTCAGCAAGTGCTGGGTGTAGGTGCTCATGCTGGTCGCCGAGATCACCGGGGCCAGCCACATAGACTCGAATATTTGGCACCTGGGCCATGATCGATGGCAACGCATCGAGTAAGACGTCAAGTCCTTTGCGCGGCTCATCAATACGCCCAAGGAACAAGATGGTTGGATGCCCTGTTGAAATTTGTGGTAAACGCCCATCGGAGGCAAATGCTGCGACCCGCACTCCATTAGGTATCAACACGGCGTCTCCGCCAACATGGGCTACCAACGTCCGCCGTGCGTCTTCGCTGACCGCGATACTGCCACGAACTTTCTCCATCGCAGTCTGCGCGATGTAGTAACCCGCCGACAGCATGCGCGAGCGCACATGCGAGGAGTGCCAAGTCGCCACAATCGGGCCCCGAGCTACCCAACATGCGAGCAGTGATAGCCCAGGGGCAAGTGGCTCATGGATATGCAAGACATCAAACTCACCATCTCGCACCCAGCGGCGCACGGTATTTGCCGCCTTGACCCCAAAATTCATCCGCGCGACCGCGCCGTTGTAAGGCACCGCAACCGCCCGACCGCCGTCAACCACCCAAGGTGGCAGCCCGGCTGGGTCATCCACAGGGGCCAAGACACTCACCTTGTGCCCGTGCTCCTGCAAGGTCAGCGCCAGATCAGCTACATGTGACCGCACCCCACCGGGGGTGTCCCATGTATATGGGCAGACCAAGCCAATTTTCATGACGATTGCGCCACCCGCCGAGCAGGATCCAAATCCGCGAGCCACACTTTTTGAAGCATGTGCCAATCGGTTGGATGTGCGCGGATGCCGTCCTCGAAAGCATGTGCGATTTGCTGGGTCATCGCTCGTACCTGCTCGCCCCGCGGTAAATCACTTGGGGCTGTCACCGCAGGATAAACCTGACCGGTGGTGCGATCACCGTCAAACCACATTGTCACCGGGTAAACCGGCCTGCCCGTTAGCAGACCTATTAGCGCCGGGCCGGCCGGTAGCGATGCGGGCTCACCGAACAAGTTCACTTCTACTCCATTTTGACTGATATCTCGATCACCCAGCAACGCAAGAATTCGGCCCTCCTTAACTTTACGTATCAGTGACCGAACGATGTCGGGCTCACCGATGGCCAACACATCCATCCCCAAGGACTGCCGATAGGCCAAGAATTGGTCGAACAACCCTTCAGGCTGCAACCGTTCCGCAACTGTCGTAACACCACCAAAGCGCAAACATCCCCACGCGCCAGCGTGATCCCAGTTCGCCATGTGGCAGGGCACCATGACCGCACCGGTACCAGATCGCACCGCTTCGTCCATCAACTCCTTTCCGGCTAGGTCAAACGTGCCGCTGATCCGCTCGCGTGACCACGAAGGCAGCCGAAATGCCTCAAACCAATAGCGCAGATAACTGCGCATTCCTTCGCGGCTCAATACACGAAGTTCATCGCTAGTCCAGGCTGAATTGACGCGAGACAAGTTGCGCTCTAACTGCTGAACTGATTCACCTCGACGGCGCCACATGGTGTCGGCAGCGGCCTGAAAAACCGCACGACCCGCAGGCTCTGGCATTCGTTTTGTGAGCCGCCAGCCGATGGTGAAGACCCACTCGGTCGCGGTGTCGCGGAATTCGTTAATCATGGTTTGAGTTGTTTGCGGACAACGGCCATACGTTGAATTATCGTTATCAGGCCAAGAACTCCGAGAATCCAAAGCACCGCTGGCAGAACATACGGAACACCAAATGACGTCAACAGTGCCGCAAACAGCACCGCGAGCAATCGCTCCGCCCGCTCCGCAATACCGACATTCGCGGTAGCGCCCACCGCCTCGGCCCGAGCTTTGGCATATGAAGTCACCTGACCCATCACCAAAGCCAAAGTACCGGCGCAGGCCGTGCCAACTTGTCCGTTAATCGCGGCCCAAATAATTATCCCGCCGAAAATGGCGCCATCTGCGATTCGATCTAAGGTCGCGTCTAAGAAGTTTCCCCAGGGGCCACTCGTACCGGCCATCCGCGCCATGGTGCCGTCGAGCAGATCGCTTATCGCGAAGACCGCTATCAACAACACACCGAGTCCGAAATTACCGGTCGGGAAACAGATAAGTGCTGAGGTAACTGCCCCCACGGTGCCGAAAACTGTGACGAAATCCGGCGAGACACGTAGCCGCAGCATAAAACGGGCCGGCGGCTCGATTATCCCACTGGCCAATTTGCGCGCGGCCGGATTGTTGAGCATGGGACCCGATGTTACCGGCAGGCGGTGGTCTCCCCGAAGCCATGGGTAATCCAGTCTATTTGACAATCTTGATGTCGTGATAACCAGCTGACTTGTATTGATCGGTCAACAGATAGTGGATTCGGTATTCCCCCGGCGGCAACGGCCAAGGCTTCCCCTGCGACTGCGCACCCAAGATCATGGAGCCGAAAACTTGGGGTGGCAGCGCCCCGGAGTTATGGCCACCCACGTAACCCCATAAGAGGTAATCGTCTTTATTCGGATTGGCGGCGCCCAAACGGTAAACCCCGATCCAATCCCAGCGGTTAGCCGGACCGTCCTGCCAGGAAATGTCAATCGGTTCCCCAACTTTATAGGTGTCCGCCCCGGACTCTAGGTCAACCCCAGCCCCAGTTGATCGCACCCAAAATGAGTTTCGCGCCAATTCACTTCCATCACGACTCAACATGACAATGTCATATCCGTAAGGTGGTAGCGCACTAGTGGCAAATGAGGTACTTCCCGATTTCGCAGTTGCACTTGCCAAGATGGCCGCCGACTTGTCCTCTCCTTCTGGCACAACCACAATCGAGGTTCCTGCGAATCCGGGTGCGTGATACCGAACATTGAGTGTGTCTCCTTGGTTCAGCATGCGGCGATCCAAAGAAACCGTTGTGGTTAAAGCCACCGGGGTTACTCGGAAGGTGCTCAGAACCGCGCGATGATCCGATGTCCACTTGGTGAATCCGATACCGACATCTGGACCACCGAATTCACCGACAACCGTGCTAGTAAGTGTTCGACTCGGACCACCGGCATAGATGTAATCAATTCGGTCACCAAACCCACCCTTGCTAAAGTCAGGATCGACCATCGTTACACCCGGGACCAGAACCGGATTTGGATGCACCTCGCGGTAGGTATCACGCATTCCCACCTCGGCCAGTGCATCACTTACCGGCCACCGCATCGCAGACTCAATACCTGCACGGGTCCCAACCGTGGCCTTGGTGTAGTCCAAACTCGAGGGCGAATTCAGATCACCGGTCAAGAAGACTGGATAGCCCTGCTCAGTTAGAGCAGATACATCTGGGGTCAAGATCTTTATTGAGTTGGTGCGAATGACATTTTCGGACTGCCTCACTGATTTCTCGGAGAGACCTTTGACTAAGCGCGTAGGACCGTACTTCACATAGTCTAGGTGAGTGTTGAAGAACGCAACAACGTAGCCCGGTTGCACCTCAATTAGTGAATAGAGCCCATCGGCTCCGGATGGTTCAAGAATCGGATACTTGGAGAGCAGTTGCAAACCAACGTTGTAATACGGGTAACCGGTCTTGCGCGCTATCTCCGGAAGGCGGTTATACGACTCGAGCACGCCAACAATGTCAGCATCAACCTTTCGGATCACTTGATCGGTAGATTCATCCCCGCTGTACTCGATGTTGTAAACAAGAACGCTCAATTTCATCGGATCACCTTGAACCAAGACCGTTGGCACTAAAGCCGGGGCACTTGCAGCGGTCACCAGGCCGAATCCCCCTGTTAACGCCATGGCCAGGCACCAACACAGAAGTAGTCGCGGCACGGATCGGTTTGCCACCGGGCGACAAAGGTGAGCAGATCTCATCCGAAAATTGTCTCCCACCGGTTGCTT